>NZ_JBTRXV010000081.1:0-19528 GCF_054608695.1 Thiomonas sp. | reverse complement strand
CTGGGGATGAGGCTTGAGGGGTGGGGCGGGTTGTCGGGTGGGTTGGCATCGTGGGCTCTCCGGGATGGGGATGCCAACCATCTCAGCACGGGACCGAGCGGATGCAAGTCGACGCCAGCCGACGTCAGCGGGAGCGGGAAACGGCGGGAGCAGGAAACGGCGGGAGCCGGTCGTGTCAACCCGACAAACCGTGAATTCCGTCACAGACAGACGGCCAGCTCCTGTTTAGGCTTCAGTCAGCGAGATGCTCTGCGCCATGCGCCGCATCGTGCACCGTCTTGTTCCGCCTGAAGGATCCAGCCATGGCCGCTGTCGAATTTGCGCGCAAAGTCACATCCACCACTCCGCCATGACAAGCCTTGATGGGTCGCATGGCGCACCTCAGTGCCCCATGCCGTCTGGACCCTCTCATCATTCATGCGCTGACCGCCATCTTGCCGCGTGAAGACGGCCCAGCGTACGTGGCCATCGCGACCCTAGAGTCTCTGAACGTCGCCCAGCGGGTTGGTGTACGTGTACGCCACGGTGCGATGCCGCATGCCGCCGGCGCCCGCATCGGCGCGGTCATTCATGTCCGCAGTGGCCATTGCCAAACCCAGGGCCCAGCCCACACCGTGTGCAAATTCTTGGGATCATCCAAGCATTCCAGACGGCAAAGAGTTCTTCCAACGTCGCGGTTGCCGGAGCCAAGTCGTCAGGCAATCCACAGCGCGCGAAGTCGCTGAGTCGGCTCTCGTCGGTCACCAGGTAGGCGTCTTCCTCCATCCCGAGCATGTCCAGAAAGAAGGCGCGGGCGATGTCAGTGACCGCATCGATCCGATCATGGTCAGCCAGGATGACTTTTTCATGGTGGCGCCACGCTACCGCGGCAATCCCAAGTGGATGCTGATGGCGTCCTCGATGGCGGTGAGATCCGCCTTGGAGAGCGTGCTGAGCTTGCTCTTCAGCCTTGCCTTGTCAGCCGTCATGATCTGGTCGGCCATCGCCTTGCCGGGTTTGCCGTCCAGCGTCACCAGCGCCTCGCCAGGGTACTGGCGACTGGTGTTGCTGGTCAGGGGCACGACCACCACGCGCGCGAGATTGCGATTGGCCGCATCGTTACTCACAATGACGGCTGGACGCGTCTTGCGGATTTCGCTGCCGACGGCCGGATCGAATTCCACCCACCAGACCTCACCGCGCAGCATCAGCCACATCCTGGGCCAGCGCGTTGCACCACTGCAGCGCCTCGGCTTCGCGTTCGGCATCGGCTGCCATGGCGCGGTAGCCGACATCCAGGACGGTATCCAGGACATGGGGCTTCACCAAGTCTTCGATGAACTGGCTGATGCGGCGCTTGCCGATGGCCCGGTGCAGGCCGTCGTACACCGCTTCATCCAGGGTAATGGTCATTCGCTTGTGCATGGCGATCTCGATACGTTGTATGCATAACGTATTGTAGGTCTTCCACTGTCCAGTTCAAAGCTGGACCTGGTGGGGTGCCATCGGCTGCAACGCCGGGATCATGAAGCGGCCAGGGTCAAGTCCATCTCCACCCCCGCCGCTGGCACCCAGCGATACAGCGTCGGCACCGACACCCCAACGTGGCCGCCACATCCTTGGCCGGCGTGCCCTGCGCCATGAGTGTGCGCGCCGCCTGCAATCCAGCCTTGGGGCGCTCGGCGATCAGCTCACGCTCCATCTGCGCCGGGCTGACCATGACATGGAAGCAGAACCGCCCGGAAGGGATGGATGTATGGATCGAATCGGTCAGGCTCCTGAACTGAATGCTCAGGGCCTGGAGTGATTCCACCAGATCCACAAGGCCTTTGACGGCGCGCTCCAAGCGATGGAGCTTCGGCGTACACGTTTTCACGCATAGTCAGGGCGCGCAGACGATCCCTGGCAGCTTGCTTTTGCCCTGCAAGACCGGGGATTCGTCAAACGCCGCGGCCGTTAAGGCCGCACATGGTGAAGCTCAAACCCGCCGTGCCCAGGGGCCCAGAGTCGCCCGCTCCAGGGCGCCCAGCTTGCGCTCAAACTTGGCCGAAGCCAGCAGCGAGCGCTCGCTGAGCCCGGCTCGGACTGCATGCGCATACTGCTCGCGCATCGCATCGAACGGCGCTCGCAGCAGCGCCTTGGCTGCCGACGCCAAGGGGGCAAAGCCACTGAACTGCGTCAAGCCTGCTGGCGGTTTGGAGCCGCCCACTGGGCTCTGACCAGCTTTGTTGTACGTGATTACCACAGCAGCCTCCGGCCCTGATGCCCCGGAACTGTGGCGTGCAGCAGGAGACTCTCATGCGAACTGCCACGGTATTCGAGCTCGTGGATACGACGCCCGAGGTCGGCGGTGTCGACGGACTGCGCCAGATAGTCTTCGTCGAGTTGCTCTTGCGATTCGAGGCCTGAAAAAACCTTCTGCAAAAACTGCTTGAACGTGCTCATGATGGTTCTCCCTCGTGAGGGGCCTTTCAAGGTGATTCGGGTTAACCCTAATTTAGCACTTCCTCGCCAGGGTTCAAGGACCAGATGCATCCGTGTTGCGTTGCAGCATCAGTGGGGGTGTCGAGGGGCCTGCACTGACACTGCAGGAGGTCCACCCCATCGACCCACTCTGACCCATGGTGTCGTTTATTTCAGACATGAATGAATAAGTTGTCTATAATGATAGACATCATGTCTCGCAGAGACCCCCTTGCCGAGCCCCTCGAGGTCACCCAATTCGTGGCTGAGGTGGGCACGCGTATCCGGCTCATGCGCCTTGCCCGTGGGATGAGCCAGGCCGACCTGGCCGCGCGCAGCGACATCAGCCGGCAAACGCTCATCGGCATCGAAAGCGGCTTGCTGTCCACCCGTTTCGCGGACGTGGCCAAACTGCTCTGGGCCTTGGACGACAGCGCCTTGCAGCACAGCCTGGCGAGCGCCGCACAGGACCCTGCCTACCAGGACGCGGTCCGGGCGCATCTGCCCCGATTCCGTCGGCGCCGGACGCCGAGCGAGGTCCAGCCATGACGCGGCGCGCCCCCGTATTTCGTTGGATGGTGGACGCGCAGGGCCATCGCATGCCTGTGCGCGTCGGCGAGCTGACGCAGGAGACCTCGCGGTGGGAGTTTGTCTTTGACCCGGACTACCTGGCCATGGGGACAAGCGCCTGGGAGTTGGACCCGACCGGCATCCGCAGGAAGCAAGGTTCAGCCTTCGTCGTCACCGGGGTGGCGCCGCATCCCGTCTTTTGCGATGTGGCGCTGTCGGGATGGTCACGCGGTGTCCTGCAGAACACGCTGCGCGCGCTGCCCAGCGCATCGGCTGGAGCGGCCACGGATGAGCCCTGGGGCTGGTGGGAGCGCCTGCTCTATGCCCCCCCGGATGGCTTTGGTGCCTTGTTCGTGGGCAGCCTTGCGGACAAACCACCGGCCGAGGCCTTGCTGGCCGCGGCTGCGGCATCGCTGACGGAGCAGTCGCTGCGCGACGCTTCGCTGGAGTCGTCGTCGGGAGCCATGGGCGGCGAGCGTCCCAAGCTTGCGGCGACGTACCGCAGTGCACCGGATGGCATCGACACGCCGGTCCTGCTCAAGTTCGCCCTGCCGTCGGAGCGCGCTGACAGCGTCGTGGCGGAGGCAACCGCGCTCACGCTGGGTGCGGAACTGGGCCTGCGCGTCCCGGCGCATGGCGTGCAGAGGGTCCATGACGTTCTGGCGCTGCGCATCGCCCGATTCGACCGAGAGCCCGGTCCCCATGGGGCGGTGCATCACTGTGTCAGCGCCGCCACCGCGCTTGGGCTTTACCCGTCGTCCGATGTGGAGGACCCGCGCCGCAGTTACGTGTTGCTGCGCTCGAAGCTGCGGGAGCCCGGTGATGGCCTGGAGTTGTTTCGACGCATCGTGCTCAATGCCGCCGTTGGCAATGGCGACGACCATCCCTGGAACACCAGCTTGCGCCAGGTCGGCCTTGGCACCTGGGAGCTCTCCCCGCTCTATGACGTCATGCCGTTCTTCCACCGCACGGGGATGACGACCTTCCGCATGGCGCTGACCCGCGGCGGTGGGAAGGCGGCCCGCTTGGCGAACCTGATGGCCGCGGGGCGTGAACTCGCGGGGCTGGGGCCCGATGCGGCGCAAGCGCAGATTGTGGACATCTTTGCCTCGGTGCGAGCGCGCTGGCGAGCCATTTTTGAGCGGCATGCAGCGGGGCTTGCTGGTGTTCACCCCGAGGACTGGGCTGCGGTCTTTGCCTCAGAACTGCCGACACGATGAGCCGGCCGCCAGGCTCGCCAACCCACCCGGCCGCCCCTAACAGGAAGATGACCTATGATGAACCTCTTTGCCATCTTGGCCCTTGCCTTGGTCCTCGGTCACGGGCGCGCCCCAAGCGGGGTCCGACAGCACGACCTGAAAGGCGTGCCCGATATGTCACTTTTGATCAACGCCATGGCTGCGACCCATATCAATTCGCGTGTTCAGAAGCACCGCACCGCACCGCACCGCACTGCGACTAGCAGGTCTGCGTCCAGTGCAAATCTGGGTACCGGACACGCGAAGGGCAGGTTTTGCCGAGAGTGCCTCCGCCAGTCGCGGCTTGTCGCACAATCAGATCAAGCTGATGCGACTCTGCACCAGGAGCTGGACGAGACACTGGCCGGCGTGGATGGCTGGACGATATGAGGGGGGCAACCTGGTGACCATCGCCATGCAGGGAGACTTTGGCAAGGCCCGCACTGGTGATGCAGGCGGACCACTACGACGCATGCGCAGCCGTCACGGCCTTGCCAGTGACAAGCACGCGCGTCGCCGCGCCGCTGCTGCGTATCACAGTTGCGCCTAGCACGGAAAAAAAACGGTTTGCAGAGGCCTTCGCAGATGATGGTGGACAAAGCTCCAACTGTCAAGCGGGAAAAAATTGGACCGGCCTTCGGCAGCCTGGAGCCCACTGCCATGTTGGAGTTCGCGCGATGCCTGGCCGTGTTCCTAGGAATCGCAAACTAAAGCGCCAGATTGCTCAGGATGCTCGGCAAACCTCCAACTCCAAATTGCTGTGCACTGCCCTGTGCTGCATCAGAGATCGAGGGCGCTCCGCAATCGCAATCCGGCTCAGTATTTAAGCCTGTTCCACGAGATGTTCCACGGCCACTTTGCGAAGCAGATTTAAGCCTAAAATCCAGAAATTACTTGCCATTTTACTGGACTGTTAATCCGCAGGTCCCTGGTTCGAGCCCAGGTCGGGGAGCCAAGAAATACAGAGGTAAATCAAGGCCTTACAGCGCAAGCTGTCGGGCCTTGATGCTTTTTCGGGCCGCAAATCCGGCGATGTCAGTGACTTTGTCAGTGACATCCGGTCGCCGAGCGTCGCGTGATCGCGCGCAATCAAACCAAGTCTGGGCGCAATCGATGCGACCCCCGCTGCCTAGCGCTTATGGCCGCCAAGCTCATTCGAATGGGCGGTGCCTCCTGTGCAGTGCCTGCGATTGCGCGAGAAATACCCTTTTCCGACGATCATCCTGCAAGAAAACTAGGCGCTTCAGCTTCCGGGGCGCAGCGCCAATCCATCGATGTTGTCGATGCTGCGGCGCCTGCGCATGGCACGGCCGATGCGGTCGAGTATTTCGTCGTTCAGAAGCTGTTTGGCCATCGGCAAAAGCTCTTCCTCTTCGCATGCGATATGGCGTTCGTAGAACTGAATGAAGGCCTCGACCTCGTTGGCGTCGAGACCTAGCGGATCTCCGTTTTCCAAGCGCGCCAAACTCAGCCGCAATTGCCTCCATGCAGTCTCGATCTCCCGGTGCTGCCGAGTCAAGGTTGTGATGATGTCGTGCAGATCAACCGCTCCCGATCCGGCCATGGACTCGAGCAAGGCGGGAAACAAATCCTGCTCCTCGTCTGCATGGTGGTCTTTGGCGGCGGTATCGAAATAGCGCATCACCCTGGAAGCTGCCCATTGGGCGTCTTGGTCCGCTCCGTACGTGACCACGTGAGGGAGCAGGCGGCGTAAGGTTGCGCACTGCGCCTCAACGCGCCCATGACAAGCGGAAAGCATTTCCAGGGGCACCTCGAAGCCGGCGACAGATGCCGAGCCCGCAAGATGATCGATCCGCATGATGGAGTCTCGTCTTTGAAAAATTCAGGCAGGTCGATGCGATGACCATGAACCATTGCGCGCGGAGCGAGACGGTACCGAGCCAGGGCTTCAGGCGTTGGAAGGGCACGATGCTCGTGATCACCTCGAACCACGCGGTGAAAGCGTAGATCACAAAACATTCAAGATCAATGCATATTTGAACGGTCGGCGTGACGTCGTCATCAAACATCGAGCAACGTCATGTCGCCATACCATGTTGCGGTGCCATCGATTGGAGAGCGAGATGTCGACGACCTTGCATGAGGATCTGGTTGCGGAGCATGAGCAGATGCTCGGCGTCCTGCAGCGGGCGCGATTGGCGCTGCTGGGCGGCGACATTGCCCAAGCGCGCGAAGCGCTCACGGCTTTGCACGAACAGCAGCAAACCCATATCGCACATGAGGAGGGCGCTTTGATTCCGAGACTTCCGGCCTCCGCGCGATGGGCGGCGAAGGTCTACCTGGCCGAGCACGGCAAGCTTTCAACAATGCTCGCCGAATGGCGCAATGCACTCTCTACCTTGCCTGTCCAGGTCAGCGACGGCAAGGAACGCTTGGCCCTGCTCGACGCCACCCTGCCGTTCCAGCATCTGCTTGAACATCATTTTGAACGCGAAGAAAAAGGGCTTTTCGTCGAAACACAGGCTTGAGTCGAACGCGCCGACGCCATGGCCGGTCAGGCCACGGGGGCGGCGCTATCCACGAATCTACGCAGCGCTGGATTGATGCATTCGGCCAAGGTGCTGCTGTTCATCTCCGCATAAACGCACGGCGCGCGTTCCAGCCTGGGGCGCAAGGCGCAAAATCCCGTGAGCACGCAGTTTCCACCGTCCTCGCGAAAACACTCGACCAGCGCCTGATCATCCTCCAGCCAAGCCAGCACTTCACCCAGCCGTATGGATGTCGGCCGCCCGAGCCGTCGCACGCCGCCGCCCGCCCCACGCATCGTTTGTACATGACCCCGGCGGCCAGGCGCTGCAGAACTTTGATCAGGTGATCTCGCGACACATTGAGCTTGGTCGCCAGTTCGGCACTCGGCCAGTTCGGCCGATCACTACTACGACCGGAATCGCCAAACGCTTTCGACATGCCACCATCTTCGGCGCCCTCGATGCTCTTGACCCCGGTGAAACCATGGAGTTCTTCAACGACCATGATCCGCTTCCGCTGCTTGCACAAATCCAGCAGCGCTATGGCGAACGGCTGCACATTGCGTATCAGTCGCGATCACCGGACGGGGTGTTGATCAACTTCTCGATCGTGAAGTCCTGAATCTCCGGACGAACTGTTGTGGTCGAATAGAAACCCCGAGCACCATCGATGGCTTCATTCGCTTTTGGGAAGGGGATCTGACATGGCCAAAAAATTTCCGACCCATCCAATTCACCCCGAGCGTATCTGCTGGGGATGCGACAGGTACTGTGCTGCGGACTCCATGAGGTGCGGAAACGGTTCGGAACGTGCGCAACATCCCGTCGAGCTTTTGGGGGAAGACTGGCTCGATTTTGGCCTCGACGCCGCGACAGCCTGTGATGCTGGATCACCAGAACAACCTGCTGTTCGGGATGCATCAGCAGCTCGTTCTGGCGGCATTGTTTGAGGCTGCCCAACCAGGACGGCATCAAGCTGTGCCGTTGTATCGCCCAGCCGTGTTGTGGGCCTGGCACGTGGGCTGATGGCCCAATCCTTGGATCGAAGCGGCAAAAACGGTTGCCATCTGCCTGTCGTCGATGCCGGTGTTTTCTGGCAGCCGGTGGTCTTGCCGTCCAACCCCAGGCGTTTGCCCTCGTGCGCGCAGCTGCCTCCGCGCATGTTGTCGCCGCCCGTGCCCATCGCGTCATCCCAATGCATCTCGACTCCCGACAAGTGTTGGAAGGGCGAATGGCTGCGCCGCGCTCCAAGCACCCGCCATCGAAATCTTGATCTTCCTTGACCTAGGTCATGACTACATCTAGTAGTTAACAAGACCATAAAACGCTAGATATAGTGTTTGCGTCGCCAGGAGAAAGAGATGAACCACCGAGCAGCAGAGCACCATCTGAGCCTTCCCCGCGAGGTCATCAAGCGCAATGGCGTTCGCGTGAGCTTCAACGCGCAGAAGATTTTTTCGGCCTTGCGCCGGGCCGGAGAAGCCACTGGCGAGTTCGGGTCCGATGAGGCCCAAGCACTTGGCGACGATGCCATCAAAGTCCTCATCCATCGCTTTGGCAATCAGGCGCCAGCCGTCGAGCAGATCCAGGATGTCGTTGAGCACGCGCTCATCGCAGCCAATTACTTCAAGAGTGCTCGCGCTTACATCGTTTATCGCGAGCAGCATGCCAAGCTGCGACAAGACTACAAAGCCCTGGTCGATGTGGAAAGCTCGGTGAATGAATACCTCAGTCGAGCCGACTGGCGCGTCAATGCGAACGCCAACCAGGGATATTCTTTGGGGGGGCTCATCCTGAACGTGGCGGGCAAGGTGACTGCCAACTATTGGCTTTCGCACGTCTATCCCGCCGAGATCGGCGAGGCGCACCGCAACGCCGATCTCCACATCCACGACCTCGACATGTTGTCCGGCTATTGCGCCGGGTGGTCACTGCGCACGTTGCTGAACGAGGGACTCAATGGGGTCCCCGGCAAGGTCGAGGCGGGACCCCCACGACACATGACGTCTGCCGTTGGGCAAATCGTCAATTTTCTGGGAACCCTGCAGAACGAATGGGCCGGCGCCCAGGCTTTCTCATCTTTCGATACCTATATGGCGCCCTTTGTGCGCCGGGATCAGATGTCTTATCCCGCCGTGCGGCAGTGCATACAGGAGCTGATCTACAACCTCAACGTTCCCTCCCGTTGGGGAACGCAGACTCCATTCACGAATCTCACTTTCGATTGGACTTGCCCCGAGGATCTGCGCGGCCAAACCCCGCTGATCGGAGGCGAGGAGATGCCCTTCACCTACGGCGAGTTGCAGGTCGAGATGGATCTGATCAACCGCGCCTACATCGATGTCATGACGGCCGGTGACGCCAAAGGGCGCGTGTTCACCTTTCCGATCCCGACCTACAACATCACGGCAGATTTTCCGTGGGAATCCGAGAATGCCCAGCGGCTGTTCGAAATGACTGCCAAGTACGGGCTGCCCTACTTCCAGAACTTCATCAACTCCGACCTCACTCCCAATATGGTGCGGTCCATGTGTTGCCGCTTACAACTCGATCTCCGCGAACTCCTCAAGCGCGGCAATGGCCTCTTTGGCTCGGCGGAGCAGACCGGTTCCGTCGGCGTGGTCACGATCAATTGCGCTCGACTCGGTTATCAGCACCGCGACGACGAGTCGGGTTTGCTCAGCCGACTGGATGCCCTGCTGGAGATGGGCAAGCAAAGCCTGGAGATCAAACGCAAGGTCATCCAGCGCCTCATGGACCAGGGCTTGTTCCCCTATACCAAGCGCTACCTCGGCACCCTGCGCAACCATTTTTCGACGCTGGGGGTCAACGGCATCAACGAGCTGATCCGCAACTTCACCGCCGACGCGCAGGACATCACCACGCCCTGGGGCCATGCCTTTGCCGTGCGCCTCCTCGACCATGTCCGAAACCGGATCGTGGCCTTTCAGGAAGAGACCGGGCATCTCTACAACTTGGAAGCTACGCCCGCTGAAGGCACCACCTACCGCTTCGCCAAAGAAGATCGCAAACGCTTTCCGGACATCCTTCAGGCTGGCACGGCGACACGCCCCTATTACACGAACTCGTCGCAATTGCCTGTGGGCTTCACGGATGATCCGTTCGAGGCCCTTGAGCGGCAGGAGCCCTTGCAGTCCAGGTACACAGGAGGCACCGTGCTCCATCTCTACATGCGCGAGCAACTGTCCAGCGGCGCGGCATGCAAAGAGTTGGTTCGCCGCGCGCTGACGCGCTTTCGCCTGCCCTACATCACCGTCACGCCCACTTTTTCCATTTGCCCCAAGCACGGGTATCTGTCGGGCGAGCACCCTTTCTGCCCCAAGTGCGATGAGGAAATCCTCGCGCGCAAACAGGGCCTGCTTGCCGCCTAGGGCCTTCACGGCCACACCAACCACTCTGGAGAACTGCCTTGTCACAGACCAACCACCCCACCGAACCCAACATGATGCAGCCGCGACTGCTCGACGACGAGCGCCAGGCATGCGAGGTCTGGACTCGCGTCATGGGCTACCACAGGCCGGTGTCGAGCTTCAACATCGGCAAGCAGGGCGAACACCTGGAACGACGATTTTTCGCCGAGCAACCGAGCATGCTCGGCGCCTGAAGCGCACATACGGATGGACGCATTGCGTGTGGGCGGGATCACCGCCCTGACCAGCATTGATTTTCCCGGCAAGCTCGCCGCCGTGATCTTCTGCCAGGGGTGCCCCTGGCGTTGCGGTTACTGCCACAACCCGCACCTGCTTGAGGCTGCGGCTCCAGCAGGCATGTCCTGGGAGTCCGTGCTGGACTTCCTGGAGCGCAGACGTGGGTTGCTGAACGGCGTGGTTTTTTCCGGAGGGGAACCCACGCTGCAAGCCGCGCTGGCCGAGGCCATGCAGCAGGTACGCGACCTGGGTTTCGAGATTGCGCTGCACACGGCCGGCATGTATCCCCAGCGCCTCGCAACGCTGCTCCCTCTGGTCGACTGGGTGGGGTTCGATGTGAAGGCGCCCTGGAGCCTCTACGACACGATCACCGGCACTCCAGGCAGCGGCCGCCGCGCAAGGACATCCCTGGATCATCTTCTGGCTTCGGGCGTACCCTTCGAATGCCGCACGACCTGGCATGCGGGCCTCTTCAGCGAAGCAGAACTGTTGTCCCTGGGCAAGATGCTCGCCGATCGGGGCGTGCGCCAATGGGTGGTGCAAGACTGCCGCTTGCCCGGGCAAACGCTGGCGCATCCATCAAGCCTGGATCGCGGCGCCTTGAGCAAGCAAATCCAGGGCCTGCAGATGCCCGGTTTCAAGCTGCGCGGGGATGACGCCAACGCCTTTCGCCTCCCTTCACCCCTCCTGAATCAACGTTGAGATCCTTCATGGAATCCCCCATTTCGATGACCAAGCGGCAACCAGAACTCGTCTGTCCAGCGGGTTCCCTGCGAGCCCTGGAAATGGCAGTGGACGCAGGCGCAGATGCTGTCTATCTGGGTTTGCGCGGCGCCACCAATGCGCGCAACTTCGCAGGTTTGAACTTCGATGATGCACAGATTCGTGCCGGCGTTGCCTATGCCCACAGGCATGGCGCTCAGGTCCTGATGGCACTCAACACCTTCGCCGCAGGGCAAGACCCGGAGCCCTGGTTTCGGGCGGTTGATCGCGCAGTCGAACTCGGGGCCGACGCCCTGATCGTGGCCGATGTCGCCGTGCTGGCCCATGCGCGGCGTCATCATCCGGACATGCGCCTGCATCTATCCGTGCAGGCCTCGGCGACGTCCTACGCAGCGATCGAGTTCTACCGTGAGCACTACGCCATTCAACGCGCGGTTCTACCCCGCGTCCTGACCTTGTCGCAAGTGGCGCATGTCATCCGGCACACCAGCGTCGACATCGAGGTGTTCGGATTTGGCAGTCTTTGCGTGATGGTGGAAGGCCGCTGCGCGCTGTCGTCCTATGCAACCGGCCAGTCGCCCAACAATGCCGGTGTGTGCTCGCCACCTTCAGCCGTGCGCTGGGTCGATCGTCGCGACACCGTCGAAGCGCGTCTGAGCGATGTCCTGATCGACCGCTACGCGCCCGATGAGCCACGGGCTTATCCAACCCTGTGCAAGGGCCGGTTCGATGTCGGCGGGGTGCGCGACTACGCACTTGAAGAGCCCACCAGCTTGAACACGCTCGAGCTGCTGCCCCAATTGATCGACGCCGGTGTCAAGGCGATCAAGATCGAAGGCCGCCAGCGAAGCCCCAGCTACGTCGCCGAGGTCACGCGGGTTTGGCGTGCCGCCATCGATCTGGCTGTATCGCCCCATCGCTATGCGGTGCTTCCCGCATGGTCGGCGCAACTTGCGCGGTGGGCTGAAGGGCAACAGCACACGCTTGGCGCCTATGACCGGCCCTGGCGCTAGCAACTCGCGCAGCCCCCCTCAATGGATACACACGCCATGACTGACCTCGTCACCACCCCAAGATTCGCATT
Source organism: Thiomonas sp. (assembly GCF_054608695.1). Lineage (NCBI taxonomy): Bacteria > Pseudomonadati > Pseudomonadota > Betaproteobacteria > Burkholderiales > Thiomonas > Thiomonas sp. The sequence goes on along the minus strand of NZ_JBTRXV010000081.1, from coordinate 7,314 downwards.
GACAGTAGGCCCTGTTCAGTATTGGTGGCCAAGACCTGCGTTGATGCAGTTCTATGAGCATGTCGCTGACAGCGCTGCGGATACCGTCGTGCTGGGAGAGATCGTCTGCTCGCGCCGGCACGAGATGAAGCTCGCCGACTGGCTGGCGTTGGGGCGTGAATTGCAGGCTGCGGGCAAAGAGGTGATCCTGGCTTCTCAGGCCCTGGTGATGAGCGAGAGCGAGTTGCGCTCCGTGCGCGATCTGGTGAATCAGGATGAATTCGCGGTGGAAGCCGGTGACGTGTCGGCCATCCAGGCCCTTGTGCAGGCGCGGCGTGGGCCGCGTGATCTCCAGCCCTTTGTTCTCGGCCCCCATCTCAACATCTACAGCCGGGAGGCGCTTTTGGAACATGCCGCATGGGGCGCAGGGCGATGGGTTGCCCCAGCGGAGCTATCGCTGGATGCCATTGCCTGCGTGAACCCAAGGGGCAATCCGGTGCGCGCGGTCAGTGGAGACGAGATCCCCACCGAGATTTGGGCTTTTGGGCGCCTGCCACTTTCATTCTCGGCGCGATGCTTCACCGCACGGCATCATCACTTGCACAAGGACTCCTGTGCGTTCCGCTGCCTTGATGATGCGGACGGACTCTTGCTCAGCAGCAGCGAGGGCCAACCCTTCCTTTGTTTGAACGGAACCCAGGTTCAGTCAGCCGGCGTGCAAGCCCTGATCGGGGAGGCCCAGGCCCTGCAACAGGCGGGCGTCTCGCGCCTTCGGCTATCGCCTTGCAGCCAGGGCTTCATGGAAGTGCTCGCGCAGTTCGACGCCGTTTACAACCAGGGAGCATCGGCCGATGACGCACTGGCGACCCTGCGTGCGATGCGCTTGCCGGGCACCTTGGTCAATGGTTACGTCCACCGCCAGCCCGGCATGCAATTTGTTCTGAACAGTGTCTAACGCCGCAGCGGCATTGCTCTGGCAGAACTCCATCAAGGAATGTTGAACATGTCCATGTCGAAGCATGACTTCGCGATTTCGAGCGACGTTCACCAGGGCGCTTCTGCCCGTTGGCTGAACGCCCTGGGGAGTGCCGCCGTGCACATTGCCGCATCCATTCCCGAACCGTTGCGCCAAGTCGTTCGCGCGTTGCCGATGCAACCTCCATCGTTTGCGCTGGCACGCCTGCTTGATCGCGTTTTGCTCCCGCACCTGGATTCCGAGACGCATTCGGCGTGGTCTGGGCGGACGGTTTGCCTGGATCTCGAAGACCTTGGGCTGCGACTTCGTTTGCGGCTGAACGCTCAGGGGTTCAGGGTCGCGCCACTCGATGACCCCGCTGCAGTCACCATCCGCAGTACGAGCGCGTCCCTATGGCGCCTGGTGCGAGGCATCGACGATGCCGACCGGCTGTTTTTTGAGCGCGCACTGGTGATGGAAGGCGATACCGAATTCGGGTTGATGTTGAAAAACACGCTCGATGCCATCGGCCCCTTATGGCGCTGAGTACCGGGAAGCGATGACTGAAACCTGCGCGAACCGTCGAACCCGGCTTGGCGTATCGACCGATCGGTACGGCAGCCATGTGCATGCAACGCTTTCAAACCCGACGAGCCTGGAAATGACGACCACACTGACCGCACGCTTGCTGCATGCCCTGAAACAGCGAGGGGCTACCGAAATTTTCGGGATTCCCGGCGACTTTGCCCTACCGCTTTTTCGCGAATTCGAGCGCTGCGCCGCCCTGCCCCTCTACACGTTTTCCCACGAACCAGGAGTCGGTTTCGCGGCGGATGCTGCCGCACGCCTGCGCGGCGGTTTGGGGGTGGCGGCCGTCACCTATGGAGCCGGCGCACTGAACATGGTCAACGCCGTGGCTGGCGCCTACGCCGAACGTGTCCCCGTGGTCGTGATCTCCGGAGCACCCGCCACGCACGAGGCCGCCAGCGGCTATCTGCTGCACCATCAGGTCAAGACCCTGGATTCGCAGTGGAAGATTTATCAGGAAATAACCGTCGATCGTGCCAGGTTGGATGATCCGTCCACCGCGCCTCAACACATTGCACGGGTGCTCGACACAGCACTGCGCGCATCACGTCCCGTCTACATCGAGATACCGCGGGACATGCCTGGACGGATCTGCGGGGCAGTACCCACCCTCCCCTGGCCCAAGCATGATGCGGAGGCTCTGGCCACCTGCGCCGATGAACTGCTATCGCGCCTGCAAGGCGCACAACACCCCGTCCTGATGGTTGGCGTGGAAGTGCGGCGCTACGCGCTGGAATCCCGCGTGGCCGAACTCACGCGCAGACTGGGGATTCCCGTGGTGACCAGTTTCATGGGGCGCGGTTTGTTGACCGGAGCCGAGGTTCCTCTGCGCGGCACTTATCTGGGTCTGGCTGGAGACCCGGCCATCGCCACCGAGGTTGAAAACTCCGATGCGCTGCTGCTGCTCGGGGTGATCGTGTCGGACACCAATTTTGCCGTGTCGGCCCAACGCATCGATCTTCGGCACGCCATCCAGGCGCTTGAGGGTCGTGTGGTGATGGGACATCATGTCTACCCTGACGTACCACTCGCGGCGCTGATCGATGCCCTGCTGGAGCGGGTACCGGCTGCGCAGGTCCAGCGTGCCGAACAGCGCTCGGAGGTTTTTTCACTCCCCGCAGAAGACGCTGAAGACGCACCAGTCAACCCGCTCGACATTGCTGCTGCCGTCAACTCGTTGATGCAACGGCATGGCGCGATGCCGCTTGCCAGCGATGTCGGGGATTGCCTGTTCACGGCCATGGACATCGGGCCGACCGAACTCATCGCCCCAGGCTACTACGCGACCATGGGCTATGGCGTGCCGGCAGGGCTGGGCTTGCAAGCGTCCACGGGGCAGCGCCCCATCATTCTGGTCGGTGACGGTGCCTTTCAAATGACAGGGTGGGAATTGGGCAATGCCTGCCACTATGGATGGGATCCCATCGTTCTAGTCTTCAATAACTCGGCATGGGAAATGCTCCAGGTGTTCGAGCCTGGCGCTCGCTTCACCGCATTGCCGACGTGGGACTTTGCGTCGATGGCGACTGGCATGGGGGGTGACGGCGTCGTGGTGCGCACGCGCCTGGAACTCAAAAATGCACTCGAGCATGCCCACGCCACGCGAGGACGTTTTCAGTTGCTGGACATTCGACTGGCACCGGGGGCGCTGTCACCAACGCTGGAGCGGTATGTGCATGCTGTGCGGCGGTTGTCGGCACCGGCTGGGTAGAACTCATCAACCGGCCAAAGCCATGCTGCCGAACCACTGCGCCGCGGGTGGCCTGGCCTTAGACGATGCTGAACAAGCCTCCGCGATGCAGCGCTCGATGTGGAAATGCGATGCGCACGAGAGGCTTGTTCAGCGTACGCCTAAACGCAGGGTCGAGGATTCTGGGACTTCGCGCCGGTCGGTGTGCTCGGGATTGCGCGATCGTGCTTGGCGATGGCGCCAGCTCGCCAAGCACGGCGTCCTGCCTCAATCGCCAGCGCGAAGGCTCGTGCCATCTCGACCGGATCGCGCGAGCGCGACACCGCCGAGCACAGCAGCACGGCATCGAACCCCATCTCCATGGCTTGTGCGGCATGCGAAGGCGTACCGAGGCCGGCGTCCACGATCAGGGTGGCATCCGGCAGGCGTTCGCGCAGCGTGCGCAGTGCGAACGGGTTGAGCAAGCCCTGTCCTGAACCGATGGGCGCGCCCCAGGGCATCAGCACCTCGCAGCCCGCGTCAAGCAGGCGCCGACAGGTCAACAGGTCATCCGTGCAGTAGGGCCAGACGACAAAACCCTCACGCACCAGCACGCGCGCGGCTTCCACGAGTTCGACGGGATCGGGCTGCAGGGTGTGCTCCTCGCCGATCACTTCGAGCTTGACCCAATGGGTCTGATAGAGCTCGCGTGCCATGTGCGCCATTTCGATCGCATCGCGCGCGCTGTAACACCCAGCGGTATTGGGCAGCAAACGTGCGCCACATGTCTCCAGGGTCTCACGCAGGGCGGCGATGAAGCCGTCACTTTCCTGCGCAGCAAGAACCCGTTTGAGACCGACGGTCACGACCTGCGTGCCGGAGGCGCGAATCGAACCGCTCAGGGCCTGCGGCGATGGGTAGCTGGCGCTGCCCAACAGGAATCGGCTCTCGAGCTTGACGCCCGCGACACTCCAACCAGCGTCAGCGCCAGTCGTTGATTCTCGATACATGGCTTGAGTCCTTTGTCAGTTCAAGTCTGACGGTGGGTCTAAAAAAGAGAATGAGGCCGCCTACAGCGACCCTGCGCAGGGGTGCCGGGCTGCCGGGCCTGTGGTGGCGTCGTGCCAACGCCCGGACATCCCTGGCGTGCGGCATGGGCCAAGCATTCGCCCGCGCATGCACGCTCGGCCGTCTCGGAGCGCGAGCTTGCAAGATAGGTTTGGGGCTGTGCGGGAATCGGGCTGTACGTCAGCAAGCCGTGTGTGAGCAAACTGCCATCCGCATGCATGTCAAGCCCCCTTCGATCGTGATGAAACTGACTGTTCGGAGGGTGCCCCAGGCGACTGGCGCTTTCGGGGCGCCGCCAGCCTGGAATCCAAGCTCTCCTTCCGCCGGGACTAACCGGTTCAAGTTCGCGGGTTTGGTTTGACCATCTCAGCACGTCGATTCATGCACCCCGGAGCGATGAAGATTCTGGCATAGGACGGCATGGCCGTCAATGCGACCAGCCGTCGATGCACGTGTCGAAGACCGCACAAGATTCGCCCAACCAAGTGGGGCCCCAGGTCGTTTGCTCGAATGCGCTATGCGCCGCCGACGAACGAGAAATCGGCTTCTGGCTCGAGCCCGCTGATGATGCGCGCGATGCTCTTGCCTGAGCCGCAAGACAAGGTCCAGCCCAGGCTGCCGTGGCCGGCATTGAGAAAGAGATTGCGCAGGCGACTGCGCCCGATGATGGGGACGTTGCCCGGTGTCGCCGGGCGCAGGCCGGTCCAGAACCGCGCTTGCGCGCCGTCTCCCGCGCCCGGAAAGAGTTCCTCGACCCGTTTGAGGATGGCCTCGCAGCGCTGACGGTCAAGGTTTCGCTCATAGCCATTCAACTCGGCCGTACCTGCGATGCGCAAGCGATCGCCAAGGCGCGAAAACACGAGTTTGTGGGCATCGTCGCTCAACGAAACCTGGTGCGCCATCGCGGGGTCCTTCACCGGCATGGTCACCGAGTAGCCCTTGAGCGGATAGATGGGAAGCTCGATGCCCAGCGGCTTGGCGAGCAAGGCGCTCGTACTTCCCATCGCGAGCACGTAGGCATCGCCGCGTATGCATTGAAAGCGGCCATCCTCGTCGGTCGCCTCAACGTGGTCGATCTGCCCTCCCGCCTCACGCAGCGCAGTGACGGTGTGGCTCATCAAGAACTGCACGCCGTCGTCTTCGCAGCGCCCGGCGAGTTCGCGGGCAAAACAGTTCGCATCTCCCGACTCGTCTTCGGCGGTGAACGTGGCTCCGACGAGCTTGGCGCCGATATGCCCCAGCGCGGGCTCGATGCGCACGGCCTCGTCGGCGGAAATGACGCGTCGATCACAGCCCAAGGCACGCATCCGGGCCGCAGCAATCGCCACGTTTTCAAATGCCTTGCGGCTTGTGTAGAAATGGAGAATGCCCTGTGCGCGGTGGTCATAGGCGATACCGCGCTCCCGGCGGAGTTGCCGCAGCACCTCACGGCTGTAGGTGCCGAGGCGAATCAGCTGCGCCGTATTGTGGCTCGTACGCCCCGGTCGGCATTCCGCCAGGAACTGCATGCCCCAGCGCCACTGCCTCGGGTCCATGCGCAAGCGGAACCGCAGCGGAGCATCGGCCCTTCCGAGCCACTTCAACAGTTGTAATGGCGCACTCGGGTTGGCCCAGGGCTCGGCGTTGCTCACGGAAATCTGGCCTCCGTTGGCAAAGCTGGTTTCCGCGGCTGGTTTGGCCTGGCGGTCGACCACCATGACCTCGTGACCCTGCTGACGCAGGAAGTACGCCGATGCGATGCCGATCAGACCGGCGCCGAGAACGATCACTTTCATCGGATGTCCCTAGGAAAATCTGCTTGCGAGGAAACGCGCCCCGGCGAGCCAGGTCCAAGCCACTGCGCTGACCGGAGCGAAGGCCAGCCCGCTCGGGTGCTACGAGCCGGCTCCATGGTCCGACGGCGAAAGAGACCCCGTTTGAATGCGACGCTTGGCGCTTTCAAGGCGCAATTCTTCCAGCGCAGTTTCAGACATGTTTTTCTGCACAAAAGCAATGTGCTGCCTTGCGGCCAGCGCTGCCGCTTGCGAACTACGGGCGCGCATTTTCTCCCAGATGTCCCGGTGTTGCTCGCGCAACTGCTGCCACTTCTCGGGGTGGGCATGCAGGTAGTGCAGATTTTTTTCCACATGATCCTGAATCAGTCGATGCAGGCTTGCACTGAGATGCGCGATCAGGACGTTATGGGATGCTTCGGCGATCGCTTGGTGAAATTCAACATCATTTTTGATGCAAGCCTGAAGGTCGTCTTGCTCATAGGCCAACTCCAACGCATCGAACGCCACACCGATGCGTTTCAGGTCGAAATCATTGGCACGTTCCGACGCCAATAGCGCGGCCTGGCTTTCCAACATGTGCCGGAATTCCAGCAGGTCGTGCTGCAGGGTCGGATGTCCGCTGAGCATATCTCTCCACGGATCGACGAAGCTTGCCTGCAGCCTGTCGGTCACGACCGTGCCGCCACCCTGGCGCGTGCGTATCAGGCCTTTGGAGACCAATTTTTGTAGCCCTTCACGCAGGGAGGGCCGTGACACACCAAGCTGCTCGGCCAGCTCACGCTCAGGCGGCAGACGATCCCCGGCCCTCAAGGAGCCCTCGAGGATGCGCCGTTCAAGGTCGCTTGCGATCGTATCCGACAGTTTGATGATATCCATGCGTATTGCCTCGTCCATTCTGGTATGACCAATTTTATTTTAAATTGGGGAAGCTTTTCAAATTCCGACAGATTCAGTCTGCTTTGCTGATTTCTTGACGACATGAAGGAACACCTTTCTAATAGATATAGGTCTTACCAAATGACCAATGCTTCTTGAAAGCGTTAGGCTACAGAGACTCCAACCAGGGGTCGCGCCGAGAGTCACCCGCACATCAAGCATGCGAGTTGACGTCACCGAAGAGCGCAAGCCATTCCCAATCCATTCAATTTCCTGGAAGGAGACTCCATGACCCTGTCGACCGCTTTACCTGCGGGCATTCTTTTCGCGCAGCCGCTGACGCCTGTAGCGGGCTCGCTGCTGCTGTCGTTTGTGGTGGCGGCCATTCCCATTGCGGTGGCGCT
>NZ_JBTRXV010000080.1:0-19654 GCF_054608695.1 Thiomonas sp. | reverse complement strand
AACTCATCGCGCGCAACCCCTGGGGCGTCGGCTTGAACCATTTCGAGCGCAATATCGGTACCTATGCGCCGGCATACGCCCATTACGACGCGCACAACTACTACGTGCTGAGCACCACGGAAGACGGGCAACAAAAAGCAAATCCATGAAGTTGGGGCCAGTCGGCAATGCTGCCAGCCATCAAACCAAACGCAAGTTTTCGCGCGCCCAGCGGAACGAAGTGGGCGGGGGTGAACACTTCACCGCTGTTCCACGCACAAGGTCGTGCTCCCCGCCTGGGTGAGGTTGTTGACGGTGGCTTGGCGGCCTTTGAACCAGACTTGCAAGTCGCCGTTCTTGTAGCGGGCGCCGTCGGCGGCGACGGTTTGTTCGAGCTTGACGGTGCCGAGCGCGGTGGACAGGTTGACGCTGACATCGCCGAAGGTCGCGACGAAAGAGGTGCCGTCGTTGCAGACGTAGCGCACGGCGTTGGCCGGCAGCGGGCCTGACTGCGGGGTGAACACCGGGGCGACAGGAGCTTGGGCCGCACTGCTCTGGCTGGGTGGGTTGGAGGATGGAGACGCCGGCGGATAGACGGAGCCGGGCGCAGGCTGGCCGGGTGGTGCCGAAGCTGCTGGATAGGTGGCGGAATATGCGGATGACGCTGCCGGGGCCGAAGGCGCGGACTCGGGTGCCAGCGGTTGCACGGCGATGCCCGGCGTGGGTTGCAGCGGCTGGGCCTGCGCGGCGGGCGGCTGCACACTGGCCGTGGGCGGCGGGCTGTAGGTGTTGCGTGGCACTGGCGGGGTGTTGACGGGCGGTGACATGGGCACTTGCACCACCGGCGCCGGGCCGTTGAGCGACACCGCGGTTTCACAGCCGGCGAGCAGCAGCGTGGCCAGGCCGGCACCGAGCAGAGCCACAGTGCGGAGATGCCACGCCGCCGTCGTGTACGACGGGGTTTGCGGGCGGGTGGATTGCGGGTGCTGGCGGGGGCGCATCGGGTGTTCTCCTGCGGTGGACGCGCACGCGGCGCGAAGGCTCATCTTGATTACACCAGATCGGCCGGATATGGATGTGACGGGCGGTGAACGCCGCACGGTGCCGCGGCCGTACGCCGCAGTGCTATGGCCGCACACCGCGCGGCAGCAGCACCCACATGCGCCCGGGCGATTGCTGGCGTCCGGCGGCGTCGCCGGCGGCATCGCCCGTGCCGAAGAACAGGTCGACACGCAAGGGGCCGGTGATGGCGCTGCCCACGTCCTGCGCGAACACCAGGTGCGCGAAGGGCTGGCCGGCCACGGTGGTGGCGAGCCACAGCGGCGTGCCCAAGGTCAGCAGGCGCTTGTCCACCGCGACGCTGCGCAGCGCGGTGAGCGGCACGCCCAAGGCGCCGGTGGGGCCGCGTGCGGTTGGATCCGCAGCGCTTGCAGCCGGGTCGCGCAGCGCCAAACTTGTTGACATGGGATTTGCGGATGCTTGGGGGCCGAGCAGCGTGGCGTTGAAGAACACCACGCGCGGGTTGGCGTCGAGCATTTGCGGCACGCGCGTCGGGTGCATTTGCGCCCAGGCGCGGATGATCTGCATGGTGACGGTGCCGCGCAGCTCGCCCTGGTCCAACAGCCAGCGGCCCACCGATTTGTAGGGCCAGCCGTTGTCGCCGCCGTAGCTCAGGCGCAGCATGCGCCCGTCTGGCAGCTCAACCAGGCCCGAGCCCTGCACTTGCAGGAACAGTGCGTCCACCGGGCTTTCCAGCCACGCCACCACCTTGCGGCCGAGCACGGCCTGGGCCTGCGGATCGGCGCTGATCTGCGCGCGGCTCCAGTACGGCAGCATCTCCTTGCGCCCGCCCGCCCACACCACCCGGCCACGGGTCACGCCATCGGCCGCGTCAGGCCGGGGCACCAGGTCGGCCGGCAGGCCGTAGATGGGCACGACATAAGGCCAGCCCGGCGTGAGCGAGCCTTTGAGCACCGGCTCGTAATAGCCGGTGACCAGCCCGCTGTCCTGCCCGGCAGCACCACTGGCCTGCCAGGGCTGGAACCACTGCTCGAAAAAGCGGCGCTGGGCTGCCGTGTCGCTGGCTGGCACCTGGGCGGACGCGGCGCAAGCCGCCGCCAGTTGCGGCACCGGGGCGCGGCAATCGCGCTGCCAGGCGGCCCAGACATCGGCGAAGTCGTCCGCCTGCCAGCCCGGCAGGTCGGCGAAGCTGACGGCTTGCAGGCGCAAGCCGGTGCCGGTGAGCGGGGCGGCGGCGCTGGGAGACAGGGTCGCTGGCGGCGCGGGGATGACTGGAACTTGCGGCGCCGGGGAAACCGGTGCGACCGCCGGTGGCGAGGCGCAGCTCGCCAGCAGCAAGGCCGCGAGCGCAGGCCACGCCAAGCGCGCGAGCGCTCGGCCGAGACGGGTGAAGGCACGGGGCATGTCGGCGCGGCAGGAGTCGGCGGCAAACCCGCGCATCACACGGTCTCGGAACGGGTGGCGGGCGTCGCGCGTGGCGGCCAGACGAAGGACAGCGGATGGCGCCGCAACTGTCGGCGCAACGCGGCGTTCAGCAGGCGGCGGTCTTGCACACTGATGCTGCGCGAGCGCAGCGCCAAGCGGAAGGCGAGGTAGAAACTGGTGACCACATTGAGCACGCCGTTGGCCGCAACACCCGCCACCGACCACCAGAACCAGCCGTGGTGCAGCACGTCCAAACCCAGCGTGGCGATGGACGCGCCCATGAGCCCTGCGGACAGGGTGACGTGGCGCACCTGCATGTCGATGCCGAACCCGGCGAGCAGCGCCGGCACCAGGCCCAGCAGAAAGCCGAGCGAGACATTGCCCGCCATGACGCTGATATTGCGGCGCCACCATGCCGCCCAGCGCGTCGCGCGCTCCGGCCCGAGCACGGCGCGGATGCGCGGGTTCCAGTGAATGGCGCTGTCCAGCCGGTGCAGCACGAAGGCGTTTTCGGCCCAACCGGCAATGACGCTGGAGGCGAACAACAACACGCCGGTGAACACGGCGAACAGCGGCGTGGGCCCGAGCAGGGAGAGCGAGCGGATTTCATGCTCGGCATGCGCCGGGTCCAGCAACGGGTGCCCGCTGAACCAGGCCATGCCGAGGCCGATAACCATAGCTGTGGGGAACACCAGCGCGACGTTGCCGAGAATGCCCGCTGCCTGCGAGCGGATGAGGGCAGCGACCTCGCCGACGAAGCCTTCCACCGCAACGCGATCGGACAGGTCGGCGAGCTTGTCGGCCATGGCGGGCGCGGTCATGGCCGGCTGCTTGGTGGCGATGGTCCAGTGCAGCAAGGCGACGATGACGAAGCTTGCCGCGTAGTTCAGGCCAACCCAGAAGCCGGTGGGAATGAGCGGCAAGTGCAGGCCGAGGATGCCGAGCTTGCCCCAGGTGGTGAAGCCCATCACCAGGCCGCCGCCGGCCGCCGCCCACAACATGCCGGCGTATTCGCGGCCGTTGCGGGTGATGTAGTGTTCGCCGGTTTCGGCGTGGCGCTCGGCGATCTTGCGCGACAGCAGCGAGAAGTTGCGCGCCAACAGGGCGCGAATGCTGCGGCGTTCGCGGCAGATGCGGGCGAAGTCGGCCAGCATGCGGGCGTGCTCGCGTTCCACATCGGGCCCGAGCAGACAGGCCAGCAGGGTTTCCACCCGTGCGATGCGGCGGCCGAGTTGCCACGCGTCGAACACGATGGCGACCGACACGCCATGGTCTTCCAGGTGCTCGGGCACGGTGCGCACGGCCTGGGCGCAGGCGTCCAGCAAGGTGCGGAAATAGGTCAGCGCCTGCAGCAAGGCGCCCTTGTCGTGGGGCGTCTCCTCGCCTTCGGGCGCGGCGAATGGGCTGGTTTGAACGGCAGCGCTGGCCCCAGCTTCTGCTGCGGCCAGCAACTGCGGCTGCAAGGCCTCCCAGGCGCTCGCCAGCTGGCGAAACGGGGTGACGATGTCTTGCACCGCGTCGCTTGCGGCGCGCATGCGGCGGCGCAGTTGCGGCGAGAAGCCCGCGGCGCGAATCTGGCTGACGCTGTAGGTGATGGCCTCGACGATTTCGCCGCGCCAGTGCTGGCCGGTGTCGGGCAGCGCGGGGGCATCGGGCGCGAGCGCCGGCGCGCGTGCGGATGGCGCTTCGCCGGCCTCGTCCAGGGTCGCGGCTTCGGCGATCTCGTCCACCGTCGCCAGGGCGGCGCGCTGCGCGTGCTGCCGGACGAACAGGGCGGTCAGTCGCTGCAGCAGCGCATCGGGCAGGGCTTGCAGCCAGACCGCATCGTCCGGCGCGCCGAACATCAGGCTGAACAGCGCTGCCAGATCGTTGGTGTCGGGTGTGGTCGGTAGCAGCTTGACGCGCAGGCGCTCGGCGAATTCGGACCAGAAAGCCGGGCGCGGGGTGAAGCCGAAATCAGCCAGCAAGGCGGTGGCGTCGTTGTGCAGCACGAAGCGCTGCAGCACCGCCGACACCTCGGCCCGCGTTGCCGGGTCGGCGTCCAGCATGTCGAGCAGGGCCTGCACCCGCCACACGGCGGCGGGCTGCGTGGCCAGTTGCTCGGCGGACAGCAGCGGCAGCAGCAGGTGGGGCTGCGGGCCGTCGCGCACCCAGTCGAGCAGGGCGATGAGCCAGAGGTGGCGCTCGGGCCGGCTGGCAGCAAGTTGCGACTGGGCCTGGCGCAGCAGAGCCCTGAGCTGGTCATGGGCGCTGTTACCGGGGCTGGCTGCCATGCCGTGTTGCGAATTCAGTGCAAGGTCACGCCGGGCGGCATGAGGATGAATTCGGGGATGGGCGCGTCGAACCGGGTGCCGTCTTCGGCGACGCAGAAATAGCTGCCGCGCATGCTGCCGGCGGCGGTGTTCAGCCGCGTCCAGCTGGTGTACTCGAAGGTCTCGCCCGGCTTGAGCAGGGGCTGGTGGCCGACCACGCCCAGGCCCTGCACTTCGTCCACATGGCCAGCGCCGTCCATGATGATCCAGTGGCGCGCGATGAGCTGGGCGGGAATGCTGCCGGTGTTGCGAATGTTCACGGTGTAGCTGTAGGACCAGACGCCTTGCTTCGGGTCGGATTGGTCGGCCAGAAATTCGGGCTTCACCGTCACTGAAAATTGATAAGGATCCATGGTGCTGCCGATTGTAGACAGCCGGGCTGCCGGCGAAATCGCGGGGCTTTTACAATCGGCCGCGATGAAAACCTACCGTATCGCCCCCAGTATTCTCTCGGCCGACTTCGCCCGCCTGGGCGAGGAAGTGCGCAACGTCATTGCCGCCGGCGCCGATTTCATCCACTTCGACGTGATGGACAACCATTATGTTCCCAACCTGACGATCGGCCCGCTGGTGGCCGAGGCCATCAAGCCGCACTGCAAGCGCGCCGACGGCACGCCAGTCACGCTCGACGTGCACCTCATGGTCGAGCCGGTGGATGCCTTGGCGCAGATGTTCGTCAAGGCCGGCGCCGACATCGTCTCCTTCCACCCGGAGGCGAGCAAGCACGTCGACCGCACCCTGCAGATGATCCGCGACGGCGGCGTCAAGGCGGGCCTGGTGTTCAACCCCGCCACGTCGCTGGACGTGCTCGACTACGTGATGGACAAGGTCGACCTCGTGCTGCTGATGAGCGTGAACCCCGGTTTCGGTGGCCAGAGCTTCATCGCCAGCTCGCTCGACAAAGCCCGCGTGGTGCGCGCCAGGCTCGACGCCTACAAGGCCAAGACCGGACGCGACGTGCTGCTCGAAATCGACGGCGGCATCAAGCCCGACAACATCGCCGCGGCCGCCGCCGCGGGGGTGGATACCTTCGTCGCCGGCAGCGCCATTTTCGGCAGGCCCGACTACAAGGCCGTGATCGACGCCATGCGCGCCAACCTGGCGGCCGTGGCGGCATGAGCAGCGCCGTGCACACGGCCGGGGTGTCGGTGCATGGTGTGGCCATCCGCGCCGCCATCGTCGACCTCGACGGCACCATGGTCGACACCCTGGGCGACTTTCATGCCACGCTCAACCGCATGCTGCCCGAGTTCGAGCTGCCCGAAGTCACGCGCGAGCAGGTGGAAGTGCGCATCGGCAAGGGCTCGGAATATCTGGTGGCGCAAAACCTGCGCATTTTCCTGAGCGACGCGCAGGCCGACGCCGTCTACCCCCAAGCCATCGAGCGCTACCAGCACCATTACGCCGAGGTCAACGGCAAGCACTCCAACGCCTTCCCCGGCATCGCCGAAGGCCTGCAGCGCCTGGCCGACGCCGGCTTGGTGCTGGCGTGCATCACCAACAAGCCGACCCACTACGCCCGCGAGCTGCTGCGCATCAAGGGGCTGCTGCACTTTTTCGTTGCCGTGAATGGCGGCGACGCCTTCCCGCGCAAAAAGCCCGACCCCATGCCGCTGATCGAAACCTGCAGGCAGATTGGCATCGCCCCCGTCCACACCCTGATGGTGGGCGATTCGCAGAACGACGCCCTGGCTGCCGGCGGCGCCGGCTGTCCCGTGGTGCTGGCCACCTACGGCTACAACCACGGCGAACCCATCCGCGCCACCCCCGCCGCGGCCTATTTCGACCGGCTCGACCAACTGCCGTTGCAGTTGCCGGCCTGATTGCGCGACCGCGCTCGCTTGTCAGAGCGCCAGGGCGTAGTCGATGCTCAGAGGGGCATGGTCGGAAAAGCGCTCGGCGGTGTAGATGGACTCGCTGCCGCGCTGCGCCAGCCGCGCCACGCCGGGTGTGGCGAGGTGATAGTCGATGCGCCACCCCACGTTCTTGGCCCGCGCCTGGCCGCGGTTGCTCCACCAGGTGTATTGCTCGGGCAGCGGGTTGAGGGCGCGGAACACGTCGACCCAGCCCAGATCGTCGAGCACATGGGTCATCCAGGCGCGCTCCTCGGGCAGAAAGCCGCTGTTCTTGAGGTTGCCCTTCCAGTTTTTCAGGTCGATTTCCTTGTGGGCGATGTTCACATCGCCGCACAGAATGACTTCTCCCTGGGCCTGCAGCGCCTTCATGTGCTCCTCGAATTCGGCAAGAAAGCGAAACTTCGCCAGTTGCCGGTCTTCGGAACTGGAGCCCGATGGGAAGTAGACCGAGACCAGCGCCAGGCGCATGCCGTCCGGCAGGCGGTAGCGCGCTTCCACATAGCGGCCCTCGGCGTCGAACTCGGGGCTGCCGAAGCCGATGCGCAGGTCATCGGGCGTGTGCCGGAAATACATCCCGGCGCCGCTATAGCCCGGCTTTTGTGCGTGGTGAAAGGCGCCCTGCAGCCCGCCGAGCGCACGCAGCTCGGGCGTCATGTCCGCCTCCAGCGCCTTGATCTCCTGCACGCACAGCCAGTCGGGACAGGCCTGGTGCCGCAGCCAGGCGTCAACCCCCTTGCTGCTGGCGGAGCGGATGCCGTTGAGGTTGAGGGACGTGACGCGCAAGGAGCTCGGGTTCATGCCGACGATTGTAGAAAGCATGCTGCCCTAGACTCTGGTGCTGGCGTTCCTGTGCACCATGGGTGTGCCGGTTGCGTTTGACCCGCATGGCGCGGCAGGCGCAGCACCCGGCAGGGTTCACAATGCGCAGGCCTGATTGATACACGAGGTGAGTCTTCGATGCGATTCCGCGGTGCCCTCTGGCTGCTCCTGTTCCCGGCCCTGTTGCCGACGCCGGCCTGGGCCGAGATCTTCGTCTGCCGCACCCCCAGCGGTGTGATGGTCACGACCGACCATCTCAGCACCGACTGTTTGCGCTATGGCGGCAAGGAGTTGAACCCCGACGGCAGCGTGCGCCGCCTCATCCTCACGCCGCAGCAGCAGGCCGAGCAGGACGCGCAAGCCCGCCAGCAACGCGAAGTGCAGGAGCAGCAACGCCGCAAGCAGCGCGAGCAGCGGGCCTTGCTGACGCGCTTTCCCGACCGTGCCGCCTTTGATCAGGCCCAGCGCAACGACCTGCAAACGCCGCAGTCGCTCATCGTCTCGGCGCGGCAGCGTCTGCAACGTCTGGCCGGCACCCTCAAGACCCTGAAGCAAGAAGCGTTGTTCTACCCGGATGGCAACTACCCGCAGGACCTGCGCAACAAGTTCGAGGAAAACAAATTGCTCGCCCAGCAGGAACAGGGTCTGATCGCCGGGCAGGAGCAAGAGATGGGGCGCATTCGGGCCCAATACGCCCAGTTGCTGCCGCAGCTCAAGCCACTGTGGTCGCGCCAGGCAGCGGATCGGGCCGAGAGTTCCAGCACACCTTGATGCACCAAGCCCAGGGCGGGCAGCCGCGCTGGACAGCGGCACGCCTGGGACGGCGCAGCGGCATCAGCTCTGCACCAGCCGCTTCGACTTGGCGATGGACAGCAGAATGCCGGTGCCCAGCATGAGCGTGACCAGCGCGGTGCCGCCGTAGCTGACGAAAGGCAGGGGCACGCCGACCACCGGCAGGATGCCCGACACCATGCCCATGTTGACGAAGGCGTAGGTGAAGAAAATCATGGTGATGGAGCCGGCGAGCAGGCGCGAGAACAGCGTGGGCGCGGCGGCGGCGATCATCAGCCCGCGGACGATGAAAAACAGATAGGCCAGCAGCAGCGCGATGTTCCCGGCCAGGCCCCATTCCTCGGCCAGCACGGCGAAGACGAAGTCGGTATGCGATTCGGGCACGAAGTTCAGGTGCGCCTGGGTGCCATGCAGATAGCCCTGGCCCCAGACCCCGCCCGAGCCGATGGCGATCATCGACTGCAGGATGTTGAACCCGGTGCCCAGCGGGTCGGCCTGCGGGTCGAGCAGCATGAGCACGCGCTGGCGCTGGTAGTCGTGCATGAAGTGCCACAGCACCGGCGCGGCGCCCGCCGCGGCAAGCGCCAGCAGCGCCAGCACGCGCCACGACAGCCCGGCGAAAAAGATGACGAAAAACCCGGTGGACAGCACCAGCATGGCGGTGCCGAGGTCGGGCTGCTTCATGATGAGCCCGACCGGGATGGCGAGCAGCAGGCCGGCGAAGGCATAGTCCCTCAGACGGATGAAACCCTCGCGTTTCTGGAAGTACCACGCCAGCATCAGCGGCATGGCGATTTTCATGATTTCGGACGGCTGGATCACCACGCCGACGTTGAGCCAGCGCCGCGCTCCCTTGCGCACCAGGCCGAACATGGCGGTGGCGATCAGCAGCGCGACGCCGAAGGTGTAGAGCGGCACCGCGATCTGCATCAACCGCTGTGGCGGAACCTGGGCGACGACGAACAGCACGACGAAGGCCACGGCCAGATTGCGCAGCTGGTCGACAAAGCTGATGTTCTGCCCCTGCAGCGCTGAAAACAGCACGACGCAGCCGATGGCCACCAGCGTGAGCAGCCCGGTGAGCAAAGGGCCGTCGAAACCCGTGATGTATGGCTGCAGCCGGCGCCACAAGGGCGGGCGGTTGAAGACGGCGTTCATCGGTGCACTCCTCGCTGCAGGGCCAGAGCCTGCCCGCGCTGCGGACAGCAGGGGCTTCGCTCGGCGCCCCCGAATGGGGCTGTGGTCAATCGGACTGTGCTCACAGGCGCGTTCCCTCGTCGGCATCGGGGTTGTCGTGCCGCGCGCCGAAGCGCGTGAACAGGGGGCCCGGCTGACAGCCTGGACGCGGGTAGCGTCCGCCGCACTGCGCGTCGAACGCGGTGCGCTGGGTGTGGGCGGCGGGTGATGCTGCTGGCGATGCTGTGGTTGACGCGGCCGGCGCAGGCCAGGGCTGGATCGCATCGCCCTGGGTTTGGGTCGAGGACGGCGATGCAGGAGCGTGGGCCGGGTTCTGGCCCGGGCGTCCAGGCGTGCCTGGCGATGGCTTCGCAACCCGCGCCGCTTCCGCCGCCGGGGGCGCCTGGGGCTTGGCGCCCGGCACCGCGGGCACGCCGTTCTTGCCGCCGGCGAACTGGAACTGCACCGGCTTCGGCTTGGCGCCGGAAATCTGCTCGATCTCGGCCTCCGTCGGGTACAGCCCCAGCAAGTGATAGTCCACCAGCTTGCGCGCGATGGGCGCTGCGGCTTCCGCCCCCCAGCCGGCGTGCTCGACGATCAGCGCCACGCACACCGTGGGGTTCTCCGCCGGGGCATAGACGATGTAGAGCGCGTGGTCCAGCAGATGCCGCGACAGATCGGCGGCGTTGTACTTCTGGTTCTGCGCCACGGTGAACACCTGCGCCGTACCGGTCTTGCCGGCGCTGGTGTAAGGGGCATCCTTGAACACGGCGTAACCCGTGCCGTCCTTTTCGGTGTTCACGCCCACCATGCCGTCGTGCACCACTTGCCACATCGCATCCGGCGGGTTGATGCGCTCGGCCACCTCCACCGGGGTGTGTGCGAAGCGCCGCGTTTTCATGTCCTCCACCAGCTTCACCACGCGCGGCTTCAGGCGCGTGCCATGGTTGGCCATGGTCGCCAGGGCATTCGCCATCTGAATCGGGGTGAAGCTGTTGTAGCCCTGGCCGATGCCCAGGCTGATGGTTTCCCCCGGGAACCAGCGCTGCTGCGCCGGCAATTTGTAGGCGTGGCGCTTCCAGGCCTTCGACGGCAGGAGGCCCCGGGCCTCATCGGGCAGGTCGATGCCGGTGTGCTGGCCGAAGCCGAACTTGCGGGTGTAGTCGTGCATGCCATCCACCCCCCAGTCGTTCGCCACCATGTAGAAGTAGACGTCGCACGACACCGACAGGGCTTTGTGCATGTCCACCCGACCATGGCCGCCGGGCTTGTCGTCGCGGAAGCGGTGGTCGCCCAGCATGAAATAGCCGGGGTCGTTCAGCACATAGTTCGGCGTGCGGATGCCCAGGGTGAGCGCCCCCATCGCCAGATAGGGTTTGTAGGTGGAGCCTGGTGGAAACGTGCCGCGCAGCACGCGGTTGAGCAGGGGCTTGCGCGGGTCGGTGTTGAGTGCGTTCCAACTCTCGGGGTCGATGCCCTCGACGAACAGGTTGGGGTCGTAGGTCGGCATGGACACGAAGCTCAGCACTTCGCCATTGCGCGGGTCCATCACCACGCAGGCGCCGGTGCGCTGGCCGTACAGGTCTTCAGCCAGTTTCTGCAGGCGGATGTCGAGCGACAGCACCAGCGTGCTCCCCGGCACCGCCGGAAAGCTGCGCAGCTTGCGCACCGGCTTGCCCACGGAGTTGACCTCGACTTCATCGAAACCGGTCACGCCATGCAGCTGCTCCTCGTACTGCAGTTCCACCCCGGTTTTGCCGATGTGGTCGGTGCCCTGGTAGTTGGCCGCGTCGTCGCCCTCGGCAATCCGGGCCTGCTCGGCGGGGCCGATGCGGCCGATATAGCCGATGGCGTGGCTGGCCAGCGCCCCCAGCGGGTAGCTGCGGAACAGCCGCGCACGCACATCCACGCCGGGGAAGCGAAAGCGCTGCGCGACGAAGCGCGCCACCTCGGCGTCGGTGAGCTTGTTGCGAATGGGTGTGGGCTCGAAGCTGCGGCTCATGCCCAGCAGGTTGCGAAAGCGTCTTTCCGCGAACGCGGAAATGGGCAGGATGGCGCGCAGCGCGGCAATCGTGGCGTCGAGTCCACGCGTCTTGCTGGGCGTGATTTCCAGGGTGTAGGCGGCGAAGTTGTTGGCCAGCAGAATGCCGTTGCGGTCGAGAATGAGCCCGCGCGTGGGCACCAGCGGCACGATGGCAATGCGGTTGTCCTGCGCCTGCAGCGAATACTGCCTGTGGCGGATGACCTGCAGCCACAGCCAGCGGCCGATGAGCAGGGCAAAGCTGAGCACCACCACCAGGGTGGCGATGAGCAGCCGGCGGCGAAAGCGCGACAACTCGCGCTCGACGTTCTTCAGCTCAGCCATGGCGCATGGCCCGTGGGGAAAAACGCAGGCGCGCAGCCGCAGCGTCCAGGACGGGCAAGTACATGTTCACCCGGATTGGTGCCGCAAGTCGCGCCGAAGTTCGTTTGCGTGGAAGCATGGAGATCAAGGAAACGCAGGGCCGCCAGCCGCCAGAGTCGGCTGGCCTTCGTGCCGTCCAAGCCTGCACTGGCGGGCTTGGAGCCGCGGCCCTCAGCCCCCCAGTTTCCTTGGCCCCTCGGGGGGAGTCCGCTTGCGGACTTCTGGGGGCACTCATAAAGGTCTGTTCTGGTCGGTGTCGGGTGCGCGCCGTTGTGGTGCCAGCAGCAGCCAGCTCACCACCGGCCACAAGGCGGCCTGCAAGACCGGAGCGAGGAAAAATGCCCAGCCTGGAAACGAGGCGCCGGCCATCATGCGCACGACGAACTGCAGCACCTGGGCCGCGACGAACAGCGGCAGCACCTGCAGCGCTTGCTGCGGCAGGGAAAACCACTGCAGGCGACGGTGCAGCGCCACGGCGAAAAACGCCAGCAAGGTGTAGGCCAAGGCGTGTTGACCCAGCAGCGCGCCTTGTTGCACATCCACCAGCAAGCCGAGGGCGAAACCCGCGCCGATGCCGACGCGGCGCGGCTGGTGCACGGCCCAGAACACCAGCACAAGCGCCAGAATGTCCGGCAGCCACGGCAGCCGGCCCAGCGGCAGGAAATCCACCAGCAAGGCGGCCAGCAAGGTACCCCAGATGAACCAGGGCCGCACCGCCAGCAGCAGCACTTCGCCACGGCCGGTGCTCTCGGTGCCTGGGGTGCCGGATGGGCGTCTGAGGAAAGGGCCGATGGACATGGACGCTGGCGCCAGTCTCATGGGCGCGCGGCGGCGCGGCGGGTCTTGGCGGCTTCGGCCGCGGGCGCCAGCGCCAGAGGTGCCAGCGGCTTGAGCACCAGCACATGACGGCCGCCGTTGACATGCGCCAGCGGCGCGCACAGCACGCGGGCGAAGGCGGCGTCGGGTCGGCGCTGCACTTCGATGACGCGCGCCACCGCCAGGCCTGCGGGGTAGATGCCGTCGAGCCCGCTGGTGACCAGGATGTCGCCCGCGCGCACGGTGGTGTCGGCGGCCTGCCAGCGCAGTTCCAGCCCGCCGCTGGTGGCGTCGGCGTCTCCCGCCAGCACGCCGCGCTCGCCGTCGCGCGCGACTTCCACCGGCACGGCGGAATCGCGGTCGGTCACCAGCGTGACCTGGGCGCCGAGCGGGTCGATCTGTGTGACCTGGCCGAGCAGCCCGGTCTCATCCATCACCGGCGAGCCCAGCTCGATGCCGGCCAGGCTGCCGCGGTCGATGAACAGCTTGCGCGAAAACGGGTCGCTGGCCTGGGCCACGATCTCCGCCGCCGTGGTTCGCATCGGCACGCTGCGCTGCAGCTTGAGCAGGGCGCGCAGGCTGGCGTTTTCGGCTTGCAACTGGCTGGCGAGTTCAGCCTTGAGCGCCAGTTGCACATTTGCCTTGCGCTGGGCTTGGGCATCGCGTTGCGCCGCCTGCAACGACTCGAAATGCCCCGCCACGGCGCCCAACGCCAGCACCGGGGCGCGCGCCACCTGCACCGCAGGCTCGATGGCGGTGGCGATGATCTGGCGCAAGGGCGTGACGAGGTGCCAGCGCGCATCCATCGCCATCAGCAGCAGCGACAGCGCGGCGTAGAACGCCAGGCGCGTGAGCGCGGAAGGCCCCTGCCGGAAAAACGGCGGTGGGGCTCGCTCCAGGGTTTGATAAGCCATTGCAGGACGGTTGCCGGTTCAGCGGGCAGCGAGGCAGCGGATCAGGCGGCGCAGGCGGATGCGAGCCGTGGGCGATGGGCGCGCGAGGCCCGGCGGCCGCTCCACGGCCGCCGGTTTCACTCCGAGGTGAAGATGGTGCCGAGCCGGTCCATGCGCTCCAGCGCCATGCCGCAACCACGCGCCACGCAGGTCAGCGGGTCTTCCGCCACCAGCACCGGCAGGCCGGTTTCCTCGGCCAGAAGGCGGTCGAGGTCGCGCAGCAGGGCGCCGCCGCCGGTGAGCATCATGCCGCGCTCGGCGATGTCGGCGCCGAGTTCGGGCGGGGTTTGTTCCAGCGCGTTCTTCACCGCCGAGACGATCTGGTTCAGCGGGTCGGTCAGGGCTTCGAGAATTTCGTTGCTGGAAATGGTGAAGCTGCGCGGCACGCCTTCGCTCAGATTGCGGCCCTTGACTTCCATTTCCCTCACTTCCGAGCCGGGGAAGGCCGAGCCGATTTCCTTCTTGATGGCCTCGGCCGTGGGCTCGCCGATGAGCATGCCGTAGTTGCGGCGGATGTAGTTGAGGATGGCCTCGTCGAACTTGTCGCCGCCCACCCGCACGCTGCCCTTGTAGACCATGCCGCCGAGCGAGATGACGCCGACTTCGGTGGTGCCGCCGCCGATGTCCACCACCATCGAGCCGCTGGCCTCGCTCACCGGCAGGCCCGCGCCGATGGCCGCGGCCATCGGCTCTTCGATCAGGTAGACCTCGCTGGCCCCGGCTCCCAGCGCCGATTCGCGGATGGCGCGGCGCTCCACCTGGGTGGAGCCGCAGGGCACGCAAATGATGATGCGCGGCGACGGCTTGAACAACGTGGTCTCGTGCACCATCTTGATGAACTGCTTGAGCATCTGCTCGGTCACGGTGAAGTCGGCAATCACGCCGTCCTTCATCGGCCGGATGGCCTCGATATTGCCCGGCACGCGCCCCAGCATGGCTTTGGCTTCGCGGCCCACGGCCTGGATGGTTTTCTTGCCATTGGGGCCGCCTTCGTGGCGGATGGCGACCACCGAGGGTTCGTCGAGCACGATGCCCTTGCTGCGCACATAGATGAGCGTGTTGGCCGTACCGAGATCGATGGCCAGATCGGTGGAGAAATACCGACGGAAAAGTCCGAACATGGCGGTTGTGGTGTTGGGTGTGTTTGAAAAAAGCAACAAAAAAGCCGGCGTGGCGCAGGATTTTTGCCGTGGACAATCATGCCATGTTAACGGATGCCGCCCCGTAGAATGTTCATTTTCCCGCTGCACCGAGCCAGCCGCAGCGCTTTGGGCTTCGATGTTCGCCACTGGTCACGCCAAACCCGCCGCACCCCTTCGCCATGCCCCTGCAACCCAGCGACATTGACCGCATCGCCACGCTCGCCCGCCTGCGCCTGAGCAGCGCGGAGCAAACGTCGATGCTGGCCCAGATCAACGACTTTTTCGCCATCGTCGAACGCATGCGCGCGGTGGACACCACGGGTGTCGAGCCGCTGGCGCATCCACTGTCGGCGGCGATGGAGTTGCCGTTGCGCCTGCGCGACGACCTGCCGGTGCAGCCCGACATTCTCGCCATCGCGCTGGCCAACGCCCCGGCTGCGCAGGACGGCATGTTCATCGTGCCACGGGTGCTGGAATGAGCCGCGCCGACACCGCCACCGACATCGCCAGCGCCAGCCTGCGCGAGCAGGCCGCCGCATTGGCCGCCACCAAAATTTCCAGCGTCGAACTGGTGCAGGAGCAGTTGCGCCGCATCGATACGCAGGCCCAGCTTGGCGCTTTCCTGCATGTCGCCGCCGAGCCCGCGTTGGCGCAGGCCCGCGCTGCCGATGCCGCTCGCGCAGGCGGCGACAACCGCGCCCTGCTCGGCCTGCCCATCGCCCACAAAGACGTATTCGTCACCCGCGGCATGCCGTCCACCGCCGGTAGCAAGATGCTGGCCGGCTACCTCAGCCCGTTCGACGCCACCGTGGTGCAACGTCTGGGGGCCTGTGGCATGGTGACCCTGGGCAAGACCAATATGGACGAGTTCGCGATGGGCTCATCCAACGAAAACTCGGCTTATGGCGCGGTACGCAACCCCTGGGACCATGCCGCCATTCCCGGCGGCTCCTCCGGTGGTTCGGCTGCTGCGGTGGCCGCGCGCCTGGTGGCTGCGGCCACCGGCACCGACACCGGCGGCTCCATCCGCCAGCCCGCGGCGATGTGCGGCGTCACCGGCATCAAACCCACATACGGCCTGTGCTCGCGTTACGGCATGATTGCCTTCGCCTCCAGCCTCGACCAGGCCGGCCCGATCGCGCAGACCGCCTGGGACTGCGCCGCGCTGTTGCAGCAGATGGCCGGCTTCGACTCGGCCGACGCCACCAGCGTGCAGCGCGAGATTCCCCGCTACGCTGAAGCGCTGGACGCGCCCTTGCCGGGCGCGGATGCGGCGCGGCCGCTGGCCGGCTTGCGCCTCGGCCTGCCGCGCGAGTGGTTCGCCGACGGCCTGGCGGGCGAAGTCGAGCAGGCCGTGCGCGCCGCGCTGGCCGAGCTCGAGCGGCTGGGCGCCACATTGCTGGACATCGGCCTGCCGCGCACCGAGCTGGCCATTCCGGCTTATTACATCGTCGCCCCGGCCGAGGCGTCGAGCAACCTCGCGCGCTTCGACGGCGTGCGCTACGGCCACCGCGCCGAGAACTATCGTGACCTCGCCGAGATGTACGCCGCCAGCCGCGCCGAGGGTTTCGGCCCGGAGGTCAAGCGCCGCATCCTGATGGGCGCTTATGTGTTGTCGCACGGCTATTACGACGCGTACTACCTGCAGGCGCAAAAAATCCGCCGCCTGATTGCCGACGACTTTCTCGCCGCGTTCCAGCAGTGCGATCTGATCGCCGGCCCCGTGTCGCCCACCGTGGCGTGGAACCTCGGCGAAAAAGCCGACCCGCTGGCCAATTACCTGGCCGACATCTACACCCTGCCCGCCAGTCTCGCCGGCCTGCCGGGCATGAGCATCCCGGTCGGTTTCGGTCAGGGCGCGCATGCCAGTCGCCCGGTCGGCCTGCAGCTCATCGGCCCGCACTTCGGCGAGCAGCGGCTGCTGCACGCCGCGCACCAGTTCCAGCGCGCCACCGACTGGCATGCCCGCGCCCCGCAACCCTGAGAGGGTGTGAACAAAGCCACCATGCCCGCTCATCCCGCCCAAACGGCCCCACTCGGCGTTGCCAATGCGCGCCGTGCCGTCAGGCACGGCTGTGCTTGGCGCCTTGATTGGAACCGTTTGGGCGCTCTGCTCGGCCACGCCGGATTCATTCACACCCTCTGAGCCCACACCATGTCCAGCAACCCCGCCAGCTCCTGGGAAATCGTCATCGGCCTGGAAACGCATGTGCAGTTGTCCACGGCGTCGAAAATGTTTTCCACCGCGCCCACCGCGTTCGGCGCCGCCCCCAACACCCAGGCCAGCGTGGTCGACCTGGCGCTGCCCGGCGCGCTGCCGGTGGCGAATCGCGCCGCGGTGGAACGCGCCATCCGCCTGGGTTTGGCCATCAACGCCACCATCGCGCCGATGTCGGTGTTCGCGCGCAAGAACTACTTCTACCCCGATCTGCCCAAGGGCTACCAGATCAGCCAGTTCGAGATTCCCGTGGTGCAGGGCGGGGTCGTGCCCTTCCTGTTCAATGGCGAGATGCGCAGCGTGCAACTCACCCGCGCGCATCTGGAGGAAGACGCCGGCAAGTCCATCCACGGCCTGGCCTTCGAAGGCGGCGTCGCCACCGGCATCGACCTCAACCGCGCCGGCACGCCGCTGCTCGAAGTGGTGACCGAGCCGGTGATGCGCAGCGCCGCCGAGGCCGCCGCTTACGCCCGCGCGCTGCATGCGCTGGTGATGTGGCTGGACATTTGCGATGGCAATCTGCAGGAGGGTTCATTCCGCTGCGACGCCAACGTCTCGGTGCGGCGCCCGGGTGGCGCGTTGGGCACACGCTGCGAGATCAAGAACCTCAACAGCTTCCGCTTTCTCGAACGCGCCATCACCTACGAGGCGCAGCGCCAGATCGAGCTGATCGAGGACGGCGGCACGGTGCGCCAGGAAACCCGCCTGTTCGATCCCGACCGCGGCGAGACCCGCACCATGCGCACCAAGGAAGATTCGCACGACTACCGCTACTTCCCCGACCCCGACCTGCCGCCGCTGGTCATTGCCCCCGCGTGGATCGAGCAAGTGCGCGCCAGTCTGCCCGAGCTGCCGGGGCAGATGGCCGAGCGCTTCATGCGCGACCACGTCCTGCCCGCGGAGGACGCCGCCTACCTCACCCAAAGCCGCGCCCATGCCGCGTACTTCGAGGCCTGCCTGCATGCGATGGGGGGCCGCAACGATGAATCGCATGCAGCCAAGCTGGCGGCCAACTGGATCATGGGCGAACTCGCGGCGCATCTGAACCGCGCCGAGCTCGAGCTGGACGCCTCGCCCGTGAGCGCGGCGCAACTCGGCCAGCTCATCACCCGCCTGCAGGACGGCACGCTCAGCAGCAAGACCGCGCGCGAGGTGTTCGCCGCGCTGTGGGACGCAGGGTTTCGTTGCGATGGCGCAGGCGAAGCCAAGGACGTGGACGCCATCATCGAAGCCCGCGGTCTGCGCCAGGTGAATGACACCGGCGCGATCGCCGCAGCGGTCGCCGCCGTGCTCGCAGCCAATCCGAAGAACGTCGAGGAATACCGCGCCGGCAAGGCCAAGGCGCTCAACGCCCTGGTCGGCCAGGTGATGAAGGCCAGCGGCGGCCGCGCCAACCCGCAGCAAGTGGGCGAAGCGCTGCGCGCGGCGCTGGATGCGCCGTCCCCGTCGTCCCCATCGGCCTGAAGCCGGGCTCCAGGCGCGGCACCCGTTGCTCCAACCACGTCGCCAGCAGCTCTACGACCAGGTCGCCGAGAAGTCCGGGTTCGTGGTGTATCGCAAGGCGCTTTAAACGGGCAGCGGCATCCGCTGCATGCCAGCGGCTCCTCTTGGGGCCGGACCCCGCAAGCCGGAGTTCGTACCTCAGGCCTGAGCGACCAAGGCCAGCAAGGCGCCGCCCAGCGCCACACTGGCACCCAGCACCATGGCGGCGCTGAACCCCACGCCCACGCTGCTGCTCGCCGCAAAAACACCGCCCAGCACACCCACTCCCAAGGTGGCGCCGACCATGCGCGCGGTGTTGACCATCGCCGAGGCGGTGCCGGCGCGCGCGGGTTCGACCGCGGCCACGGCGCTGGCCAGCACCGGGCCGGTGTTCAAGGCCATGCCCACGCCGGTGAGGAACAAGCCGGCTTCGGCCAGCCACAGGTGTTGCCCCGCCTGCGTCAACGCCAGCAAGGCGATGCCCGCGCCGATCAGCCCCATGCCGCCCACCATCAGGCGGCGCGTGCCGAAGCGCGTGCTCCACGCCCCGGAGTAGTGCGACAGCGCGACGTAGGTCAAGGACATCGGCAGCAAGGCCAAGCCCGCTTCGAACGCATCCATTGCGCCCGTGCGCTGCCAGCTCAACGGCAGCAGGAACAGCACGCCGTACATGCCAAAGGTCATCGCCGCCGCCACGCCGTTCACTGCTGCCAGCCGCGCGTTGCGCAACAGCGGCAGCGGGATCATCGCCCCCGGCCCCGCGCGGCGCTCGGCTTGCACGAACAGCAGCACGGCGAGCAAGGCCACACCTACAGCGGGCAGCATGAAGCGATGCACGATGGCGGCGACCGCCAGCGCGGCCAGCAGCAGGCCGCCGAACAACTGACCGGGCAGATCGACGCGCCGCCCTTGCGCATCGTGCGATTCGGGAATGGCGCGCGGTGCCCACCACAGCACCGCCAGACCCAACGGCACGATCAGCAAAAACACGCTGCGCCAGCCCCCGACCTGGATCAGCCAGCCGCCCAGGGTCGGGCCGATGGCCAGAGCGCGGCGCCATTGGTGCCGGCCCAGATGCCGATGGCGTGGGCGCGCTCGTGCGGATCGCTCCAGATGACGCGGATCAGCGCCAGGCTGGCGGGCAGCAGCATCGCCGTGCCGATGCCCGCCAACACGCGCCCGGCAATCAACGCGGTGATATTGGGCGCAAGCCCGGCGAGCAGCTAGCCGAGCACGAACACCGCCGCGCCCGCCTGCAGC
>NZ_JBTRXV010000079.1:0-19705 GCF_054608695.1 Thiomonas sp. | reverse complement strand
TGAACGTGCGCAACGAGTGCGCACACGAATATGCTCTAGAGACTCGTTCTGAGAAACTCTAGTTATTAGAATTCTAAAGCAATTTTCATGATGAATAAACCGATAAAACTCTAAATTCAAGCCTTTAACCTGGGAGTGTGATGGAATTTGGGGGGATTCCGTGAGCATCTGCCCGTCGCGCGGCCTGAGGGGGGCGTTGAGACTGCTGCGTCGCAACAATCGGTGGTGGAAGCACGCAGCCTTCAGTCCCATCCGGGCTCATGCATGCGCGGCAGCTCATGGGCGGGCATCGCGGCGGGACCGGTTCGGGGGGTGGGTTCGGCTTTGGGATTGGCTTGACTGCTCAGGCGTTGCGCAAGACTTCGTCCAGCAGCGCCTCGAACTCGCCGTCCTCACCTGCGAGCGGCGCCCAGGCGAGGAACTCCGGCCTCGTCGACGACTACTCGCGCGGGATGTGCACGTAGCGTAGGCGCAGCAGCAGCACACAGGAGGCAAGACTCAAGGTGATGGCATTGGCTGCGATGAGTGGCCAGGAACCCTCGGCGATGCCGTAGATCAGCCAGAGGAACACACCCGTCGCGAACGCCGCATACATGCCGATTGAAATGCCGGAAACGTCGCGCGTGCGCAGGGTCAGCCAGACCTGCGGGATGAAGGAGGCTGTGGTCAAGGCTGCGGCAGTAAAGCCCAACCAGTCGGATAGTTGCATGATGAGGCTGACGGAACCGGACTCAGGCGCTGCGCAGAGCTTCGTCCAGCAGCGCTTTGATCGTACCCCAGCCGCCGGCCGCGCGTGGGTCGTTGATCAGCGCCACCACAGTGGCGCGACGGCCGGTGGTCGGCGATTGCACGTAGCCGGCCAAGCTCAACACATTGCGCAGGCTGCCGGTCTTGGCGTGGATCAGGCCGGCTTCGGGGCGGCCGTCGTAGTGACGCTTGAGCGTGCCGTCCTCTCCCGCCAGCGGCAGCGAGGCGATGAACTCCGGCATCACCGCGGAAGCCCAGGCGGCGCGCAGCAGGCGGTTGATGTCGTCGGCGGAAATGCGGGCGATCCGCGACAGCCCGCAACCGTTGTCCAGTACCAGGCCGGGCATGGCGAGCTGATGCGCATCCAGCCACTGATTGGCAGCTTGCGCGGCCTTGGCGAAGTCGGCTGGCGGCCCATAGGTTTGCAGCGCCAGCGTGAGGAACACCTGCTGCGCCATGACGTTGTTGCTGTACTTGTTGATGTCGCGCACGATCACCGCCAGCGGCTCGGACTCCCAGGCCGTGAGCAGGGTGGCGGTCGGCGGCAGCCGGCCCGACACCACCTGCCCGTTCCAGGCAATGCCCACCTGCGCGAACAAGGCGGCGAGGATGCCCTGGACGAAAGCGTCAGCCGGCATGGGCGCGGCAATGTTCCAGGTCTGCTCCCCGCATTGCGGCGAATACTGCCCTGTGAAGGCGGGAGCCAGCGGCTGCTCGAAGTTGGCGCGCAGGCGGTCTTTCCACGCGCCGCAGGCCACGCCATCGAGCCGCGGGCGCTGCGCCACATGAAAGCCGGCCAGCGGCGGCTCCACCGCAATGCCCACCTGGCCGCGCTGCGGCTCGGGTTGGAAGCTCAGGCGCATGGCGCCGAAGTTCAGCAGGAAGGCGTTGGGGCCGACGTTGTAAGGCGCCAGGGTGTCGCCGTCGAAGGCGGCGCGGTCGTGCGGCGGCAGGTCGAAAGCGCTGCGGTCGATCAGCACATTGCCGTCGATGCGGCGCAGCCCCAGGTCGCGCAGGCGCTGTGCCAGGCTCCACAGGTTGTCGGCCATCAGATGCGGGTCGCCGCTGCCGACAAAGGCCAGGTCGCCCGAGAGCACGCCGCCTTGCAACGGCCCCACGGTGTACACCGGCGTCTTCCAGCGGTAGGCGGGCCCCAGCAGGTTGAGCGCGACATAGGTGGGTACCAGCTTCATCAGCGAAGCCGGGTTCATCGGCTGCGTCGTGTTGAAAGCGAGTCCGGGCTCGGCATGCCCCAGCGGCTGCACGATGAAGCTGCAGGCCGAGGCGGGAATGCGGGCCTGGGCCAGAGCCTGGGAAACTGCCGCGGGCAACCGCTCCCGCGTGAGCACCCGTGCCTGGGCACGAGGCGCGAGCCCCACAGGAACGGCGGCCATGGCCAGGCTGGAGCACAAAAGACGGCGGGTTCGATTCATCGGCGGCAGCGGGTCGGGGGAAATGCGTCGTTGGTGCGCGACAACCATGCCAGCAACGCGGCCAGCGGTTGGCGGGGTGGCAAACAGCCCCAGCGTGGCCATGACGGCGCGGAAATGAGGTTGTCGTGATCTCGGGACAAAAATGAGTCAAAAAATCAGCGGTTTATCCGAGTGATGGAAAACATGTCGTCTCAGCGGGACATTCTTGGCGTCGGATCCCCGGTTTTCGCCCGGACACCTCGGTTTTTGATCCATGTTCAGCGATTAAAGCTTTGATTCTGAAGAAAAAAACAGGTGCTGGCATCGCGATTGCTCAGTCGCTCCATGCGTCAGTTCAATCCTGCGCAACATCGTTCACTCATCAAGGACATTCCAATGCAATCAGCCACACTCATTCGAAGTCAATGGATTCAAACACTTGCCGCCGCCGCACTTCTGGCTTCCCTGGGAGCCGTGCCCGCACATGCACAGACCGCTGGAGCACCGCCAGCGGGTTCGGCTGCGCAGGGCCGCGCTGGGGCACCCTCAAAAGCCACATGTGAGCAGGAGGCCAAGGCCCAGGGCCTTGGCGGCAACCAAGCCAAGACCTTCGTCGAGCAGTGCATGCGCGGCGGCTAACTGATCCCACTTTGAAACCATGACTTCGCCGCACAAGGCCACCGGTGGCCTTGTGCGGCGAAGTCATGCTCGATTCTGAATTCTGAAATGTTGCGAGGGCTTCGAAGCGGCCAGGTCGGCCCCCAACAGGAGAGGTGGCCGGCGCCTTCCATGCTCCGAACCATTCGACCTGCGGCTTGCGACCGAATCAACGCCAGAATCAACATCATCGTATCGGCAAGCAGCAGCAAGCCTTTGGGCAGGTGTTAGCCGGTGGTGGTGAACAGGTTCTGGCCGACGACTAAACTTTGCTGCAGGCGGGGGCTAGGCGCGTGGCAACACGCGGACGGGCGCCAAGCCTGCACCGCTTTCGTCCAACCGCCGCCCACATTCCTGCCCGACTCATTCCCTGCATGTCTTCAGCCCTGCATGTGCTCGCTTTCGACTCCAGCACCGAGTGGCTGTCGGTCGCGCTTCAACTGGGCGACGGCGCAGTGCTCGCCAGCACCGAGCCCGGCGGCGCGCGCGCCTCGCAGCGCCTCTTGCCACTGGTGCAGGAATTGCTGGCCGAGGCCGGCATCCGGTTGTGCGACATTGGGCTGATTGGTTTTGGCGCCGGCCCCGGGGCCTTCACCGGCTTGCGCGCCGCCTGCGCCGCCGCGCAAGGCCTGGCGTTCGGGCTGGACATTCCGGTCGTACCCGTTCACACCCTGCTCGCCGTGGCGGCATCGGCCGAAGGCTCGGCCGCGCAGGCGCCCACCCTTTTGGTGGCGAACGATGCCCGCATGGGCGAACTGTATTGGGCGCTGGCGCAGCAGGGTGCAGACGGCGGCTTGCGCCTGCCCGCCCCGGCGCAAGTCGCATCGCCGCAAGCCGCTGCGCTGGCCTGGGTGCAAGCCTTGGGCGAGGTGCCGCCAGCGGGCTTGCAACTGCTGGGCCATGCCTGGGCCGAGCATGGCGCGGCGCTGGCTGCGGCTCTGCCGGCGGCCTGGCAGAAACAGCTGGGTGCGGCCCAGACCGTGGCGCCCACAGCCGCCGCGGTCGCCCGGCTGGCGCGCGCTGCGCATGTGCGTGGGGAGAGCGTCGCCGCCGCGCAGGCCCTGCCCATTTATGTGCGCAACAAGGTGGCGCTGACCACGGAAGAACGCGAGCGCGCCCGTCGGGTCGAGGCGGCATGAAGCATTGCCGGCAAACGATCATGCGCGGCAATATTTGCGGGTCTGCCCGGGTTGTGGCGTTCGCCTGCGCTGCTTGGGCGGCCGTCAAACGAGAGATTGCCATGAGCCCGCAGAGCCGCCTCAAGGGCGAATGCCCTCCCGGAGGGACGACGCGCAGCGTCAAGGGAGCCCATCCATGAGCCCGCAGAGCCGCCTCAAGGGCGAATGCCCTCCCGGAGGGACGACGCGCAGCGTCGAGGGAACTCAACCATGAGTGCCCAGTTCAACGCGCCGCAGCCTGAGGCTGAGCTGCGCGCCATGACCGAAATGGACTTGCACGCGGTCATGTCCATCGAGCGGCGCGCTTACGAGTTCCCCTGGAGCCGCGGCAACTTTGCCGACTCGCTCAACCCGCGCTATGTGGTGCAGGTTCTGGCGCGGCCGGATGGCGTGGTGCTGGGCTATTTCGTCGCCATGCCGGGGGTGGAGGAAATGCACCTGCTCAATCTCACCGTGGATCCCGCGCTGCACGGCTTGGGGCTGGGCCGGCACCTGCTCGACGCGGTGTTGGTGGCCGCGGCCATGCAGGGTGCGCTCCTGCTATGGCTGGAGGTGCGCCCGAGCAACCACCGCGCCATTCGCCTGTATGAGCGCTACGGTTTCCATGCCGTGGCCAAGCGCCGCAACTATTACCCCGCGCTCGACGTCTACGGCCAGCCGTGCAAGGAAGACGCGCTGGTGATGTCGGCTCAGGTGGACGTGCTGCGCCGTCGCCGTGACCTGGCATGAGGGGGCGCGCCGTGACCCATCCTCTGCTCGATCCGAATCGGCGCGCCGCGTTGCAAGCCCTGGGCTTGCCCGCAGCCTTCGTCCGCCGCAGCCTGTTGAGCGAGGCCGAGGTTGCGGCGCTGCTGCCCCGGCTGCCGGGTGAGCGCCCAGGAGGTTCGCAACAACTGCAAGCCAGGCCAGCCACCCCCGCTGCGCAGCGCACCGAGCAGGCAACGCCGCATCCGTCGGCGCAGGAGAAGACCGACGGACGAGCGCATGGCGCGGAGCATGCGGAGCGCGCCGCGCCGCCATCCAGCGCGTCAGCCCCTACCGTCGCAATGCGGCCACCAGTGGCGCCGGTCCGTGCGCCTCTGGCGTCGCCGGCCCGCCTGCAGCAGATCGCCACGCTCGACCAGGCCGAGCTTGCCGCCTTCACCCATGACTGCCGCGCCTGCAAGCTCGGCGGCCTGCGCCACCAGGCCGTGTTCGGCGTGGGCCACCCCCAGGCGCAGGTGATGGTGGTGGGCGAGGCGCCCGGGGCCGAGGAGGACCGCCAGGGCGAGCCCTTCGTCGGCGCCGCCGGCAAGCTGCTCGACAACATGCTGCGCGCGGTGGGCCTGTCGCGCAGCGGCGACGACCCGGCGCGTACCGTGTTCATCGCCAACGTCATCAAGTGTCGGCCGCCGGGAAACCGCAATCCGGAGGCGGATGAAATCGCACAATGCGAGCCCATTCTGGAGCGCCAGATCACGCTCGTGCGCCCACGCCTGCTGCTGGCGCTGGGCCGCTTCGCCGCGCAGCAGCTCACCGGCAGCACCGAGCCCATCGGCCGCCTGCGCCAGCGGCTGTTTCACCACCAGGGCATACCCGTGGTGGTGAGCTACCACCCCGCTTATTTGCTGCGCACCCCGCTGGACAAGGCCAAGGCCTGGGCAGACCTGTGTTTCGCGCAGGACCAGCTCGCGCTGGCTTTGCAAACGGGCGGCACGGCGGCTTGACATGGCAGCTTCCTAGAATGCCGCGCATGACCTTCATCGACCAGTGGCAAACCGCCAGCCAGCGCAACGCCAGCAGCCTGTGCGTGGGCCTGGACCCGGAGCCCGAGCGCCTGCCCGCGCCGTGGACCCACGACACCACGCGGCTGTTCGATTTCTGCGCCGCCATCGTCGACGCCACGGCCGACCTGGTCTGTGCCTACAAGCCGCAGATCGCGCATTTCGCGGCGGTCGGGGCCGAGACGCAGCTTGAAAAACTCATCAATCACATCCACCGCAACGCCCCTGGCGTGCCGGTGATCCTCGACGCCAAGCGCGGCGACATCGGCTCCACCGCACGGCATTACGCCCGCGAAGCTTTTGAGCGCTACGGCGCCGACGCGCTCACCGTCTCGCCCTTCATGGGCGCGGACTCGCTCGACCCCTATATCGACCACTACCCGGAGCGCGGCCTGTTCGTGCTCTGCCGCACCTCCAACCCCGGCGGCGAAGATTTGCAGGCACTGCAACTCGCGGCCGAGGGTCTGCATCCGCATCTGGCGACCCAAGGAAACGCCGGGCCGCCCCAAGTTTCCTTGGCCCCGTCGGGGGGCGGAAGCGGCGAAGCCGATTCCTGGGGGCATTTGGAGCGGGTTTTCGAGCGCGTTGCACGCCTGGCCACCGGGTCGTGGAACCGCAACGGTCAGATCGGCCTCGTCACCGGCGCCAGCCGGCCCGACGACATCGCGCGCATCCGCGCCATCGCGCCCGACGCGCCGCTGCTCATTCCCGGCATCGGCGCGCAGGGCGGAGACCTGCTCGCCACGGTGCGCGCCGCGCGCCACCGCTTCCTGATCAACGCTTCGCGCAGTGTGCTCTACGCCAGCAGCGGCCCTGACTTCGCCACGGCAGCGCGTGCCGAAGCCGTCCAATTGCGCGCCGCCATCGCCGCAGCCATGGCCGCCTGAGCCGCCAAACGCCATGTCATCCAGCCCCGGTTCTTCGCCCCTCACCCATTTCGACGCCACCGGCCAGGCCCATATGGTGAATGTCGGCGCCAAGCTTGAGACCGCGCGCGTCGCCGTGGCCCGCGGCACCATCCGCATGCAGCCGGCCACGCTGGCGCTGATTCAGTCCGGCAGCGCGAAAAAGGGCGACGTGCTCGGCGTCGCGCGCATCGCCGCCATCATGGCGTCCAAACGCACCGCCGACCTCATTCCGCTGTGCCATCCCATCGCCCTCACGCGCGTCACCGTGGAGTTCGAGGTGGACGCCGCTGCCAGCGCCGTGCACTGCACCGCCCGCGCCGAAACCCAGGGCCGCACCGGGGTGGAGATGGAAGCCCTGACCGCCGTGCAGATCGGCTTGCTCACCATTTATGACATGTGCAAGGCGGCCGACCGTGGCATGGTGATGACCGATGTGCGTCTGCTGGAAAAGCTCGGCGGCAAGAGCGGGCATTGGCAGGCTGACGCCGCGCGGGGTTGACGCCGGCGCCGTGCGCGGCTTGCACCTCGGCGGCCGCGCATGGCTGCATTCCAACGGCAGGTCAGGGTATGGCAGGGCGGTGTCGGGCGGCCGGTGCGCTCCCCGCTGCCCATATGCACCCCGGGGGCATGCGCCGCTTTCTACAATCGGGAGCATGAACACCTTGACCGAACCCACTTTGTTGCGCCTGGACGAAGCCCGCCGCCTGTTGCTGGCGCCATACGGCATCGACGAATCCACCCTGCAGCGCACGCTGGCGCGCGCTTTCGAGCACAAGCTCGACTACGCCGACATCTATCTGCAGTACACCCGCTCGGAGGGCTGGAGCCTGGAAGAGGGGCTGGTCAAGAGCGGCAGCTTCGGCATCGAACAGGGCTTCGGCATTCGCGCCGTGGAGGGCGACAAGACCGCTTTCGCCTATTCCGACGATATTTCCGAAGCGCGATTGATGGAAGCCGCAGGCACCGTGCGCGCCATCGCCCGCCAGGGTCGCGGCCGCGTCAAGCTTGGCGGCGCGGCGCGTCCGGCGACGGGTGGGCAGGCGCTGTACGGCGCCGTCGACCCGCTGGCGGCGCTCGATTCCGCCGCCAAGGTGGCCCTGCTGCAGCGCGCCGACGCCATGGCTCGCGCCAAGGACCCGCGCGTGGCGCAGGTCATGGCCAGTCTGGCCGGCGAGTACGACGTGGTCATGGTGCTGCGCTCCGACGGCATGCTGGCCGCCGACGTGCGCCCGCTGGTGCGTTTCAACCTCTCGGTCATCGCCGAGCAGAATGGCCGGCGCGAAACCGGCTCGGCTGGGGGCGGCGGACGTTTTCCGCTCAGCGAATTCACCGAAGCCAAGGTGCAGGAGCATGTCGACGAAGCCGTGCGCCAGGCCCTGCTCAACCTCGAATCGCGCCCAGCCCCGGCGGGCGCGATGAGCGTGGTGCTGGGCAGCGGCTGGCCCGGCATCTTGTTGCACGAGGCCATCGGCCACGGGCTGGAAGGCGACTTCAACCGCAAGGGTTCCAGCGCCTTCGCCGGCCAGCTCGGCAAGCAAGTGGCGGCCAAGGGCGTGACGGTGCTGGACGACGGCACCCTGGACAACCGCCGCGGCTCGCTGAACATGGACGACGAAGGCAACCCGACCCAGCGCACCGTGTTGATCGAAGACGGCGTGCTGGTGAACTACATGCAAGACAGCCTCAACGCCCGCCTGATGAAGCGCCAGCCCACCGGCAATGCGCGGCGCGAGAGCTACGCGCATGTGCCGATGCCGCGCATGACCAACACCTATATGCTGGCCGGCGACAAATCTCCCGAGGAGATTGTGGCCAGCCTCGACCGTGGCCTGTACGCGGTGAACTTTGGCGGCGGCCAGGTCGACATCACCAGCGGCAAGTTCGTGTTCTCCGCCAGCGAAGCCTGGTGGGTGGAAAACGGCAAGCTGCAATACCCGGTGAAGGGGGCGACGCTGATCGGCAACGGCCCCGACGCGCTCAGCCGCGTCAGTCTCATCGGCTCCGACCTGCGCCTCGACCCCGGCGTCGGCACCTGCGGCAAGGAAGGCCAGAGCGTGCCCGTCGGCGTCGGCCAACCCACACTGCGCATCGATGGCATGACGGTGGGCGGCACGGGCTGAGCGCCGCTGCCAAGGCAGCCGCCCCGTGCGGGCATGGCAAGACCTGCGACTGGCTGTGGGCCCCCAGAAGTCCGCAAGCGGACTCCCCCCGAGGGGGCAAGGAAACTTGGGGCGGCCCGGCGTTTCCTTGTGTGGGCCCCCAGAAGTCCGCAAGCGGACTCCCCCCGAGGGGGCAAGGAAACTTGGGGCAGCCCGGCGTTTCCTTGTGTGGTCCCCCAGAAGTCCGCAAGCGGAATCCCACCGAGGGGCAAGGAAACATGGGGACAGTCTGGCGTTTGCTTGTGATCGCGTCCGCGGATGTGTGAACCAGGCCGGCGTGCGCCAGGGTTCACACCACCTTCAAGCCCTTGAGTTCCGGTTTCGGGTCGGGTTCGCGGATGTCCATGGCCTCGAGCGCTTGCACCACCAGCCGCGCCACCAGCAGGTTGCGGATGGGTTTGCGGTCTGCCGGGACGATGAACCAGGGGGCATGCCGGGCGTTGCTGCGTCGCAAAGCGGCCTCGTAGGCGTCCTGGTAACGGCGCCACAATTTGCGCTCGGAGAGGTCGGAAGGGTCGAACTTCCAGTGCTTGGCCGGGTTGTCGATGCGTTCCTGCAGGCGTTCGCGTTGTTCCTCGTGGCCGATGTGCAGGAAGCACTTGACGATGGTCGTGCCGTTCTCCGCCAGCATGCGCTCGAAGTCGGCAATCTGCGCCAGGCGCCGATCGAATTCGGTGGCGTCGATTTGCTCGTGCACCAGATTGATCACCGGGTCTTCGTAATGGCTGCGGTTGAACACGCCGATGCAGCCACGCGGCGGCACCTGCGCGTGCACCCGCCAGAGATAGTCGTGCCGCTGTTCGAGCGGCGTGGGAAAGCTGAATGACGCCGCGCGCATGCCCAGCGGGTTGACGCCCGTGAACACGGCCTTGGTCGTACTGTCCTTGCCGGCCGAGTCCATGCCTTGAAGCACCACCAGCAGCGCACGGTCCTTGCGGGTGAACATGCGGTCTTGCAGTTCGCCAATGTGGTTGCGCAGCTGCGCAAGTTCTGCCTCGACGCCGTTCTTGCCGCTGTATTCCGGCAGGTCGATGGCGGTGTCGCGCTTGTCCAGTTTGGGCGCATCACCCGCGGCAAAGCCGAGATCTTTCATCTCTTTCATCTCTTTGAGTTGGCTCATCCTGGTTCCTTCCTGCCGTTGTGCATGGATGGTAGGTGCGCCACGGTGGCGCTGTGGGGCGCATTGCTTTGCAGCTGCCAGAGGATGATGCCGCCGAGCCCGCGTTGCAATTCAGCCAAGCCCCGGCTTGCAGCCACGGCGCGAACGCGGCTACACTCAGGGCACTGATTGCTCCGACCTGCCATGTTCAATTCCGGTTTTTACTTTTATTTCTGGTTCTCGCACCGTGCCGGCGGAGGGAGAGGGCAGCGTTCAGCCTGAATCGATCAAATCCCCAAGAAACCGCCGGCTCAACCCGGCGGTTTTTTTTCGCCGGGCCGGCAAGGAACCCAGCCATGTTCGACGACCGCTCCAATTCCCCCATCCTGCAGCAGACGCAGCAGCCCAAGCATTCCACTCAGCCAGGAGAAAGCTCCATGCCCCCGAAGTCGACAGCCCCGATGCCCGAGTGGCGCGCCGCCCCGTCCGAGAAGACCTCAGCCACCGACGATGAACGCATCAAGGATGTCATGCCGCTGCCACCGCCCGAACATCTCATCCGCTTTTTCCCGATTGCCGGCACACCGGTCGAGCGGCTGATTCAGGACACGCGCAAGGCGGTGCATCGCATCGTGCAGGGCGACGATGACCGCTTGCTGCTCATCATCGGCCCCTGTTCCATCCACGACCCCAGGGCCGCGCGCGAATACGCCGAACGCCTGGCGCATGAGCGCCGCCGCCATGCGGGTGAGCTTGAAATCGTCATGCGGGTGTATTTCGAGAAGCCGCGCACCACGGTGGGCTGGAAGGGGCTGATCAACGACCCCTACCTGGACCAGAGTTTCCGCATCGACGAAGGTTTGCGCATGGCGCGAGAACTGCTCATCGACATCAACCGCATGGGCGTGCCGGCCGGCAGCGAATTTCTCGACGTGATCTCGCCGCAATACATCGGCGACCTCATCTCCTGGGGCGCCATTGGCGCACGCACCACCGAAAGCCAGGTGCACCGCGAACTGGCCTCGGGGCTGTCGGCGCCCATCGGTTTCAAGAACGGCACCGACGGCAATCTGCGCATCGCCATCGATGCCATTCAGGCGGCACGCCGGCCGCATTCGTTTCTCTCGGTGCACAAGAGCGGCCAGGTGGCCATCGTCCAAACCCGCGGCAACAAGGACACCCACGTCATCCTGCGTGGCGGCAAGACGCCGAACTACGACGCCGCCAGCGTGCGCGAAGCCTGCGAGCAACTGGAGGCGGCGAAGGTGGAATGCCGTTTGATGATCGATTGCTCGCACGCCAACAGCGACAAGAAACCCGAGCGCCAGCTTGATGTGGCGCAGAACATCGCCGCGCAACTTGCGGCTGGCGAGCGCTGCATTTTCGGCGTCATGGCCGAAAGCCATCTGGTCGGCGGGGCCCAGAAATTCACTCCCGGCAAGGATGAGGCCGGCAGCCTGACCTACGGCCAGAGCATCACCGACGGTTGCCTGCCGTGGGACGAATCGGCGCAACTCATGAACACCTTGGCCGCTGGCGTCAAGGCCCGGCGCAAGCACAAGTAGGCGCACATCAGTGCGAATGCGTGTTCAAGTCGGCGCGATGGAACCCAAGGCCCCAAAGCCAGCGGCATCCTTCCGGCGCGGCACCTTGCGGGCGCTGGGCGCGGTGGCCGCCGCGATGGTGGGTTTGCGACGGCGGCAGGACCGGGAGCGCGACTTCGCCACGCTGAAGCTGCGGCATGTGGCGGTGGCCGGCGTCATCGTCGCGGTGGTCATCGTCTCGTCACCCTGCTGATCGTGCTGGTGAAGCGCATCGCTGCCTGGATCACCGCGAAATTGTCCCAGCGCAGCCCGTAAAAAACCCCGCACGAGGCGGGGCGAAGATCTTCACTCGGAAAGCCGAGGTCGA
The DNA here is from genome assembly GCF_054608695.1 of Thiomonas sp. Classification (NCBI taxonomy): domain Bacteria; kingdom Pseudomonadati; phylum Pseudomonadota; class Betaproteobacteria; order Burkholderiales; genus Thiomonas; species Thiomonas sp. Next base: position 7,871 of record NZ_JBTRXV010000079.1, on the reverse strand, counting down.
CGGGCCCGAGGCCCGTCTTGTGCGGATCTTCAGCCCGGCAGGCCGACCGTGGGGTTGCCCAGATTGGTCCACTCGTTCATCGAGCCCGCGTAGAGCTTCGAGTTCTTGTTGCCCATGATTTCGTGCACCACGAACCAGGCGCCTGAAGCCAGGTGCCCGGTGTTGCAGTAGGTGGTGGTGGGCGCGTTGTCGCTGATGTTGGTGTCGTGGAAAATTTTCTTGTAGTCGGCGGCGCTCATGAACATGGCGGCGCCATGGTCATCCTTCACGATGGCATCGATCGGGAAGGACTTGGCACCGGCGAGGTGGCCGGCGGTCTTGTTGATCGGCTTCTTGGCGATGCCGAGGAATTGCGCGGTCGGGCGGGCGTCGATGTACTGCTCGGAGCCGGTCTTCAGGCCTTCCTTGACCTCCTGCGTCGTGGCCAGCAGCGCCTTGTCTTCGCCGGTGGCCTTCCAGTCACCCTTGGCGGTGGGTGCGGGCTTGGTGCTCACCGGGTAACCGGCGTTCAGCCAGGCGTTGGTACCGCCGTTGAGAATGGCGATCTGGCCGTGTGGCACGCCAAAGTAGCGCATTTGGAAGTACAGGCGGGTGCCACGGTCCATCGCGAACACGGCATTGCCGGTAGGCACGATGACGATGGGCTTGCCGCTGTTCACGCCGGCGTCGTCCATCACCTTGGTGAAGTACTCGGCGGTGGGCATCATGGCCTTGAGCTTGACGCCGTCCACCGTGCGGGTTTCACGGATGTCGTTGAAGTTCACCAGCACGGCGCCAGCAATGTGGCCGCCGGATTTCTTGACCATGTGGTTGGCCATCACGGGCTGTTCGGCGAACGACTTGAGACTGCCGCCACCACGAATGTCCACCACCGTCACATCGTTCAGATGCGCCTTGAGCCATTGCGGTGTCACCAGCGGACCGGGCACATCCATGGCCATGGCGCCTTGTGCGGCGGCCATGCCCAGACCCAGAACGGTGGCGCTCATCAGATATTTCATTTTCATGTCAACTCCTCCTCGGTTTAAATCGATCAGACTGCATCCAAATTTGCAGATTCATGCGTCGGCTCGTGTCTAGCATCCTTGCCGACCTCTTTTTCCCGCAGCGCTTCGCCTCGGCAGGCCACGTGAAACGGTTCATGGCGCCTGGCTTGCCCCGTCGCTCATCGGGGTGTGAACTGCAGCCGGCCACCACTGGATTCGGGGCGGCACGACAAGAAGCTGCTGGGCAGTTGTCGCGCCTGACCATGTCAACGAGGAGAGCGATTCATGGCTGTCCTGCAATCTAGTAGATACTGTACCGAGTAAATGTAGCCACCTTGTATCGACTGTGTCCAAGCGTTTCACCTGGCCTCGGTGTTTATGCGGAGCGGCATAACCCTAGGGCTGCAAGGCACGCATCCCCCCTTTTACATTCCCCTGCATGAACGCGACGCTGAAGTTGAACTTCGCACATCAGGCCAGCGCACAGACCGCGGCAATGCCGTGGACGCCTTCACCGGCTGCTGGCGTCTGGCGCAAACCGCTGGAGCGCGAGCAGCGCGAAAGCGGCCGCGCCACCTCGGTGGTGCGCTATGTGCCGGGCGCATCGTTTGCCACGCACGCTCATCCCATGGGCGAAGAGTTCTTGGTCCTGAGCGGCGTGTTCGAGGACCAGCATGGCCGCTACCCGACGGGTACTTATGTGCGCAACCCACCGGGCTCCAGCCATGCCCCGCGCAGCCCTCAAGGCTGCGAGCTGTTCGTCAAACTCGCCCATTTCGACCCGGATGATCTGCAGCGCGTGGTGATCGACACCACGGCGCAGGCCTGGCGGCCCGGGCTGGTGAAAGGCCTGCAAGTGATGCCGCTGGCCGAGTTCGGCGGCGAGCACACGGCGCTGGTACGTTGGGCGCCGAATACTTTTTTCAACCCGCACCGGCATTGGGGTGGCGAAGAGATTTTCGTCATCGACGGCGTGTTCTCCGACGAGCATGGCCACTATCCCGCCGGCTCCTGGTTGCGCAGCCCGCACCTGAGCCAGCATCAGCCCTTCAGCCGCGAAGGCTGCACCATCCTGGTGAAGGTCGGGCATCTGCCCGCGACGGCCGTCACCGCGTGATGGGGTGCCGCATGACGTGCGCCGCAAGCCTCAAGCGGCCGATGGCGACGCCTACAATTCCGGGCGTTCCCAAGCCTACCCCCCCAGCCGCATGACTCACGCCCTGCTCACGACCTCCATCACTTCTCTGCCCTTGCTCTCGCGTGGCAAGGTGCGCGACAACTACGCCGTGGACGACGACCTCATGCTGATGGTGGCAAGCGACCGCATCTCGGCCTTCGACGTGGTGATGGACCAGGGCATTCCGGGCAAAGGGGAAATGCTCACGCGCATTTCCTGCTTCTGGTTCGAGTTGCTGGAAGATGTGGTGCCCAACCATCTCACCGGCATCGACCCCGAGAGCGTGGTGGCCGAGCACGAGCGTGAGCAGGTGCGGGGGCGCGGCCTGGTCGTCAAGCGTCTCAAGCCACTGCCGGTCGAGGCCGTGGTACGTGGTTACCTGGCCGGCTCGGGTTGGAAGGACTACCAGGCCAGCGGCAAGGTCTGCGGGGTGGATTTGCCCGATGGCTTGCAGCAGGCAGCCCGCTTGCCGCACCCCATTTTCACGCCCGCCACCAAGGCCGCACTCGGCGAGCACGACGAGAACATCGCCTTCGGCCAGATGGTGCGACTCATCGGTGTGGAACTCGCCGGCCAGGTGCGCGACGTCAGCCTGGAGATATACAGCCGCGCGGCGGCCCACGCCAAGGCGCGCGGCATCATTTTGGCCGACACCAAGTTCGAGTTCGGCCTGGACAAGCAGGGCCGCCTGGTGTGGATGGACGAAGCGCTCACGCCCGACTCCTCCCGCTTCTGGCCAGCCGACCAGTGGCGCGAGGGCATCTCGCCGCCGAGCTTCGACAAGCAATTCCTGCGCGACTGGCTGGAAACCGTGCCCGGCTGGACCAAGCAGCCGCCCCCGCCCACCCTGCCGCCCAAGGTGCTGGACGGCACCGCGGCCAAATACCGCGAGGCGCTGGAGCGCATCACCGGGCCGGCTTGAGCCGACGGCTCAAGCACCATGTTCCGAAAGCCGAGGGCCCGCACGCAGCGGGCCCTCGGCTTTCGGGTTTCTGGCTCTCGCCTCAGCTCAAGACCACCATGCTCAGGCGGCGGCGGTAGCTTTCCACCGTGGGGTCGGTGGCGGGCGCCTGGCCTTCCGCCGGCTTGACCACCGGCGGCGCGATCAGTTCGAGGATGGCGACATAAGCCTTGCGCGCGGCATCCTCGTTCCAGCTCTTGTCGCGCATCAGGATGTCGAGCAGTTCGTCCATCGCCTCGGTCCAGCGCTGCCCCGCCATGTGGTGTTGGGCCAGGGCGAAGCGGGCGGCGAAGTCGCGCTTGTTCGTGGCGATTGCCGCTTGCAGCGTGGCGATGTCGGCAGCCGCTGCCGCGGCGTCGATGGCGTCCAGCCAGTGCTTCAGCGCACTCGCCAGGCGGTCGAGGGCCACCTTGCCGGCCAGCGGCTCGAAGGCGCGGCGCGCGTCGTCCAGGCGGCCCTCCTGCAGCAGCAGCTTGACATACTCGCCGCGCGCCGCGTCGTTCGCGGGGTTGGTGGCCAGCGCTTGTTGCAATTGCTCCAACCCGGAGACGGGCGCGGCGTCTGCCATGGCATCCGTCGCCTCGTGAGCGTCATCCTGGTCCGTGGAGGCAGGCACATGCTTGTCGAGGAACTCACGAATCTGCCCTTCGGGCAGAGCGCCGACAAAGCCGTCCACCGGCTGGCCGTCCTTCATCAGCACCACCATCGGAATGCTGCGCACGCCGAAAGCCTGGGCCAGCTCCTGCTCTTCCTCGGTGTTGACCTTCACCAGTTTGAAGCGGCCGTCGTAACTGGTTTCCAGCTTTTCCAGCACCGGGCCCAGGCTGCGGCAAGGGCCGCACCACGGTGCCCACAGGTCCACCAGAACGGGCATGGTCTTCGAGGTTTCGACCACCTCGGTTTCGAAATTGGCTAGGTTTGCGTCGATCATGATGAGTTCTCCAAAACGCATAGATGGGGGCGCCACGGCCGATTTCCAGGGCACACCGCATGGCAGGACGTGGGGGCTTGCAGGGCGCGCCTGAGCGTCAGCCGCAAGCATACCGGCCCCCGTAAAATGGGCGGTTTTCGGAGCAAGCCGGAACAGCTCCGCATCAACAAGCAACACGAAAGAAAACGGCATGGTCTTGATCGGTGTGGTGATGGGTTCGAGTTCCGACTGGGACGTGATGCGGCATGCGGCCGAGATGCTGGCACGCTTCGACGTGGCGCACGAGGCCCGCGTGGTCTCGGCCCACCGCATGCCCGACGCCTTGTTCGCCTACGCCGAGGCCGCACGCGGCCGCGGCCTGGCGGCCATCATCGCCGGCGCCGGCGGCGCGGCCCATTTGCCCGGCATGCTGGCGGCCAAGACCACCGTGCCGGTGCTGGGCGTGCCCGTGCCCAGCAAGTATTTGCGCGGTGAAGACTCGCTCCTGTCCATCGTGCAGATGCCCAAGGGCATTCCGGTGGCAACCTTCGCCATCGGCGAGGCCGGGGCGGCCAATGCCGCGCTGTTCGCGCTGGCCATGCTGGCGGCGCACGACGCCGCGCTGCAGGCCCGGCTCGACGCCTTTCGCGCCGGGCAAACCGCACAGGCCGAGGCCATGCGTGTCGGGCTTTGATGGCGCCAGCGCCTGCTGTGCCGGCGGTCTCGTTGGCTTGTTCGGCGTTGTTCCGCGCCAAGCCCCGCGTGCGCTTTGCCAGAGCGTACGCGCCAGCTTTTCTCACACCACTTTTGAGCTGATGCCCGCATGACAGTCCATCCCACAGACTTCATCGCCCCCGGCGCGACCCTGGGCGTGCTCGGCGGTGGCCAGCTCGGACGCATGTTCGCGCAGGCGGCGCAAGCCGCTGGTTACGCCGTGGCGGTGCTGGAACCCGACGCGCACGCGCCGGCCGCCCAGGTCACGCCGAACCATGTCCGCGCGTCTTACGACGATGCCGACGCCTTGCACCAACTCGCGCGCAACACGGCGGCCGTGACCATCGAGTTCGAGAACGTTCCGGCCGCGACGCTCGACTGGCTGGACGCGCATGTGCAACTCGCGCCGCACGCGCCTGCCGTGGCCGTGTGCCAGGACCGCACCGCCGAGAAGGCTCTGTTCACGCGCCTGGGTGTGGCCTGCGCGCCGCATGCTGTCATCGCCAGCGAGGCCGATGCGCGCACCGTGCACATCGAATCGCTGCTGCCCGGGATTCTGAAAACCGCGCGCCTGGGCTATGACGGCAAGGGCCAGATGACGGTGGCCAGCGCTGCCGATCTGCCTGCTGCCTGGCGTGCCCTCGGCGGCGTGACTTGCGTGCTGGAGCGCAAGCTCGACCTGCGCCAGGAGCTGTCCGTCATCCTGGCCCGTGGGCGGGATGGCCAGATCGTCCACCTGCCGCCGCAGCAGAACCTGCACCGCGACGGCATTCTGTTCGCCAGCTTCGCACCGCCTTCCGCCTTGGACTCTGCCCTGGCGCAACGCGCGGTGCAGGCTGCCCAGGCCATCGCCCGGGGGCTGGACTACGTGGGCGTGTTGTGCGTGGAATTTTTCGTGCTCGGCGACGGCAGCCTGGTGGCCAACGAAGTGGCGCCGCGCCCGCACAACTCCGGCCATCACACGCTGGACTCTTGCGACGTCTCGCAATTCGACCTGCAAGTGCGCGCCCTCGTCGGCGCCCCATTGGTCGCGCCGCGCCAGCACAGCCCCGCCGTCATGCTCAACTTGCTGGGCGATGTTTGGTTCGACCCCTCCGGCCAGCAGCGCGAGCCTGACTGGGCCGGTGTGCTGGCCCTGCCCGGCGCGCACCTGCATCTCTATGGCAAACGCGAGCCGCGCCGCGCCCGCAAGATGGGCCACCTCACCTTCACCGCAGCCACAGCGGCACAAGCCGCCCAGGCCGCACTGCAGGCTTGCAGCGTGCTCGGGCTGGAGCCCTTCTGATGCAACCCCAAGGCCGTGGGCCACGGCGGGTCACGCAGACCAGCGTTCATCCCCGCGAGATCGTCCAGGCCGCAGGCTTGCTCGAAGCCGGAGAACTCGTCGGCCTGCCCACCGAGACGGTGTACGGCCTGGCCGCAGACGCCGCCAACCCGCAGGCCGTGGCGAAGATCTACGCCGCCAAGGGCCGACCGGCGAATCATCCCGTCATCGTCCACCTGCACCGCGGCGCCGACCCCTTGCGCTGGGCGGCCGAACTGCCCGATGCGGCCCGCAAGCTCATCGCCGCCTTCTGGCCCGGCCCGCTGACGCTGGTGCTGCCGCGGCGCGCCGGCGTCGCCGAGGCCTGCGCCGGCGGGCAAGACACCATTGCCCTGCGCTGCCCCGACCACCCCGTGGCCCAGGCCGTGCTGGCTTTGTTTCAAGGCGGGCAGGGCGGCTTGGCCGCGCCTTCGGCCAACCGTTTCGGCCGCATCAGCCCCACGACCGCGGCCCATGTGCGTGCCGAATTGGGCGCGGCCGTGGTCCTGGTGCTCGACGGCGGTCCCTGTGCCGTGGGCATCGAAAGCACCATCGTCGACTGCACCCGCCTGCAAGCCATGGACGGCTTGCCACGCATCCTGCGCCCAGGCGGCGTGGATGCGCAGGCCATCGCGGCCGTGCTGGGCTGCACAGAGCAAAGCCTGTTGGCCTTGCCTGACCTGTACCTGGACGCTCGACTGCAACCCCAGCGCGCGGGGATGGCACCGGGTATGGCTATGCACGCAACTGAAGCAGCGCCGGAGGCCCCGCGCGTGCCCGGCGCCCTGGCTTCGCACTACGCCCCGGTCACCCCCTTGCGCTTGTTGCAAGCCGATGCGCTCGACACCGCCTGGCCGAGTGCGCAGCGCATTGGGGTGCTGGCGCCGCGGGGCGCACCGGGCGCCAATTCCCAATCACGCTGGCTGGCCATGCCGGCCGATGCTCAGGCTTACGCCCAGGCGCTTTACGCGGCATTGCGGGAACTGGACGCCGCCGGGCTCAAGGCCATCTGGGCGCAGGCAGTGCCTGCCAATGCCAGCTGGGACGCGGTACGCGACCGCCTGCAACGGGCCGCAGCCGACAAGCGCTGAGGATTTCGCGCGACGCAACGGCGTTTTTCAGCATCGCGCACGCTCCATCCGGCCCAGCAGGCGAGCGGCGCCTCAGTCGATGCGCAGCCGTCGCCATCGCCCCGGGGCCAGCCATCTTGCTCATCCATGGCGGTGAAGCATTGGGCCGGCCTGATATCTTGCCCGGGGACGCAAGCCAGCGGATTTCCGCGCTTGTGCCAATTTGTTACACGACTGGCGGATTTTCGCAACCCGGGGTTTTCTCACTTGCCACTCTTCGCCACTTCGCTTAATCTAAACGAACGGTCGTGCTTTTACCGTGACAGGGCTGCCAGGCTGAACTTGAGCTGCAGCCGATTGACCACAACATTCTGGAGACATAGGCATGCGTTATCCCATTTGGACTGCGCTGGCATTGGCCAGCGCATTGGCTCTTGCAGGTTGCGGTGGAGGCGGCAGCTCCAGCGCCCCGACCTTATCGACCGTCAGCAGCGTCAACGCGTCAAGCAAGGCTCCGGCAGCGGCGCCTGCGGGTGGGTTCAAGGCCGTCGTGGCGTTTGGCGACAGCTTGTCTGACGATGGGGCCTATACCCTTGCGGCAGTCAGTACCTACGGGGCTCAAGTGCAATACTGTTCAGATACGTAACACCGGCACTGGCTCATGCCTCTGATGCAGTTTCTCTCCGCGGTGGCGGACGTTGTAGTTGCTCATCTTGCGCTTGACGCCGCGCGGGTTGAGGCGCCCTCGGC
>NZ_JBTRXV010000078.1:0-20155 GCF_054608695.1 Thiomonas sp. | reverse complement strand
CGACCATGGACATGGAGTTCAGTAGCTTCATTCGGGTTGATCTCCCAGGATTTGTAGAGCTCGTTGTCTGAGTTGACGGACAGGGTCTTGGGCATGCGCTGAATGCGTTTGATGAAGGTTTCCTGGCCGAATGTGAAGAGGTAGACACCATCGCGTTCAATGGTCTGAACTGACCTGTCGATGACGACGATATCGCCGTCACGGATGGTCGGCTCCATCGAGTCTCCGGCCACCGTGACCAAGGCGAGCGAGGCCAAGGCGGCGCCAGAATTGCGCAGGATGCGCATGACGATGTCCTGACACACCTGCACGCTCCCGACGCGCTGCTGAGCTTCCAAGTAACGCCCATGGCCTGCAGCGGCCTTCAAATCGAAGCCGGGAAGCACAACAAAGCGCTTGCCCGTTTCATCAGGCGTGGGGTGCGGTTCATCCATCCACCCCCTGTCTTTGCCGCAGCGCTTTTCGATGTAGCGGGCAGAGTCTGGACGCATCCCGCGTGGCTTTCCCGTCTTCGAGTCTTTCGACTGATTCAGCCATTGGCTGATTTGGGCTGGTGTTCGCTCAAGTACGGCTGCGAGTAAGGCTGCCGTGCCGTGCTCGGCGATGAGCAAAGCAAGGTTCTGCCGGCGGATTTCATCATTTGTTGCCATGGGGACATTCGATAGCGCTGCGTAAAATTTTGGAATTCGCGTAACGCTATTGACCGTTATATTAGCGTTACGCTAAAGTATGCGGCATGAAGCTACGCACCTATGTTTCTCTACAGCGCGGCCGCGCGGCCTGGCTTGCACGTGCAATCGGCGTTCGTCCCGTGATGATCTCCCAGTGGATGGGCGGCAAACCCGTTTCCGTGACCTCCGCCTTGGCGATCGAACATGCTACTGACGGTGCGGTGGTGCGCTGGGATCTCCGTCCCGACGACTGGCACCAGATCTGGCCGGAACTCGTGGGCACTGAGGGCGCGCCTTCCATTTCTGATCTTGCCAAGGTGAGCGAAGAGGGGAGGGCGGAATGAACACGATGTTCCTGCTCATGGCGGAGCACGGCTCAGCGGAAATTCCGCTGGAGAAGATCGCCCCGCTTTTCGGCCTCTCGCGCGCTGAGGCATGCAAGCGGGCCTGTCGGCAGGCGCTGCCTGTACCCGCCTATCAGCCTGGCAGCCAGAAAGCGCCCTGGATGGTCGATGTGCGTGATCTCGCCGCCTTCATCGACGCTCAGCGCGAAAAGGCTCGCAAGGATTGGGAGCGCATCCACGGGCCGCAAGAGGTCTCCGCTTGAACACGCAGCCCTTCAGCCCGATTGTCTCCTCGCCCCTGCATGGGGTTTGCGCCCGCCCGCCGGTTGATGCCGGCCGGCGGGCGCTTCTTTTTTTCATGTCCGATTTTTCCGTTGGGGGAGAGCGCATCCATGCACATGTCATCACCCGATGAATTGTCCGCACTCGACGGCGCTTGTCTTCGCTGCGCCAAGTCTGATGTCGTGCCCCATTTGGCAGAACCGCTGACCCCGCTGGACTGCGACCTGCGCAGCAGTGGCATGGTCTTCATGCCACTCGACGTTGGCAGGCTGATGGACTCTGACCTGTTCGCGATGGCCACGGGCGAAGAGTTCAAGGCCGCCATGGCGCTGTATGCCAAGGCCTGGCTGCAAGTTCCTGCGGCCAGTCTGCCCAACGATGATCGTGTGCTTGCACACTTGGCCGGCGGTTATACGCCGCGCCGTTGGCGCAAAGTCAAGGACGTTGCCATGCGCGGATGGCTCCTGTGCACCGATGGCCGCCTGTATCACCCGGTGATCGCGGAATTCGCCCACGATGCGTGGGAAAAGAGCAAGCACACCATCAGTGATGCCACCCCAACGCGGCGAGCCAGCAGCCCTGCAGAGCGCGCACGACGGTATCGCGAACGGCAACGGCTGGCCAAGCTGGCAGGGTCAGCCGCCGCGGAGGGTGGCGTCACGGCGCCCGTCACGCGCGACGCTGTCACACCGACCGTCACGGAAACCGTCACGGCGAGCGTGACGCAAAACGTGACGGTCGTCACGCCTTCTTTTAAAAGTGAAACGAAACAGGAAGGGGGGAACGTGACGGCGAGCGTGACGCGTGACGGCGCAACGACCGTGACGGATGTGACGCGTGACGCCGCCGCAGCGGCAGCTTCCTGTGCTCTCAACAATGCCTGCGGCTCCAGGCGCTGACGCGCCTTCGCCGCCCCCGTTCTTTGAGACAAAGGTCGAACCCAGAAAACCCGAAGCCAGACACCTGACCGCGGATGACAAAGCACTCTGCGAGCAGGTCTGGACGCAGTACGGCTCGGCGTACCGCTCTCGCTATGGAGTCGAGCCCCTGCAAGACGGTAAGGCGCGCCAGCAGGTCGCCGATCTCGTGCGCAGCCTGGGTGCACAGGCGCCGGCCATCGCGGCTTGGTACGTCGGCCATGGGGGGCGCTGGTATGTCGAGAAGGGCCATGACATCGGATCGCTGCTCGCCGATGCGGGCAAGTTGCGCACCGAATTCATCGCTTCTCAGGTCAAGGTCAACGTGCTCTCGCGCGTGCAGGGTGCCGCACCAGGGACGGCCCGCCCGTCGGTGCCTGCGCCCAAGAAGATCAAAGAACAGTTGCAGCGTCTTCAGTCCCATTTTACGAGCGGGCGTTTCGCGCCCGCCACTGCGAAGGAGTCCACCGGATGAATCCGACCGAACCATGCACCGCACCACTCAATTTCGGGCAAGACGAGCTGAGTCGCACCGAGATTCTGGAAATCCCACTCGGGGCCATCCGGGCCGATCCCGGGCAGCCGCGGCGCTACTTCGATGAAGAGGCCCTGGCCGAGCTGCGCGACAGCATGGCACTGTATGGGCTGCTGCAGCCCGTGGGCGTGCGCCAAGCTGCCGATGGAAGTTGGGATCTGATCTTCGGCGAGCGCCGGTATCGCGCAGCAATTTTGCTTGGCTGGAAATCCATCCCTGCGCGCGTCTTTCCGGTGGAGGCACGGCGGATCAAGACCGTGTTGCAGCTCGGTGAAAATGCGCACCGAGCGGATCTGTCCCTCCTGGAATACCTGGGCGGCATCGAGCAGCTGCGCGATCTGGGCGTGCCAGCCGGCGCGATGGCGCGCATGCTGTGCAAGCCGGACGAGTGGGTGGCGGCGATGATGGACATCAGCCGCGAGCCCCTGGCGCGTTCCTTCTACGAGGCGGGGATCATGACGCAGGTTGGCGCTTGGGAAGCGTTCTGCCGCCTCCCTGAGCATCTGCGCCATGGGCTTCTGCAAAGTGGCGAGCAGTTGACGATTCAGCGTTGCAAGAAGGTGCTGGATGCGCACGAAGCGCAGATGTCTGCGCGACAACAGGGGCTGCTGCAGGAACCGGCGGCGAGCTCATTCGCGTCGCCGGACAGATCCTCCGCGATCCATGCGGCGGGCAGTGCGCCTGAGAAAACCGCCCAGACGGCCGGCGATCCGGGCGAGTCCGTGGAGCCGTTCGACGCGCATGAGCAGGGAGTCGCGAGCACTGAGTGGCAGGGTGCCGAAGAGACCATCACCGTGGCGCTCCCACTATGGTTGGCGCGCGTCCTGGTTCCTGAGAGGGAGGCTCAACTCCAGCAGATCGCCGAGTGGGTGCCCGGCACGGACGGTATTCCTGACGCGATCCGCACTGCGCTGGCCGCGGTCCAGCAAGACCTGATCCAGGTCATCAGCGGTTTCGCAGGAGGCCGGCCATGAGCGCGCAAGGCATGGATGCCATTACCCTTTTCCAATCGCTTGACGAAGAGGGTTTGCAGCGGGTTGCAAGGTCCGCCAGGACCGACATCGAGGATGTGCACCAGCAGGCCCTGATGATCTGTTCGGAAATCGCAGCAGGGCAAAGCACCTTCGACCCGCTTCTCGGAACCCTCGAGCAGTACGTGTTCGGCAAGCTTTGGGGCTTCGCGGAGCGCGAATCCCAGTTTCGCTCTGACAACACCACCGAGGACGAGGAGCCGGAGGGCAGTCATCTTTCAGCGGCTCGCGACGAAGACGCCAACCCTTTGTCGATTCTCCTGGCGCGTGAGGCGGAGCGGGAGGACGAACAGGTGCGCTGCGCGGCGGTCGCTGCAGCTCGCCGCGCCGATCCCCGGACGGCACTGGAGCTTTGCCTCGCCGCCGGCGCGGCTGGTGGTCAAACAGCCCAGGCGATGGGTCGCCATCGGGCCACCGGTTGGCGCAAGCGTCGGGACGCCCTGGTGGCTACAGCCCAACTGCTGGGCGTGTCGGTCAGGACTGATCGAGCGGCTTGATGCGGTATTTCGCTAACACTCAGGAGGAGTCGTTCAGTTGGACAGCCGCAGGGATGTCATCCCCGTATACTCAGACAACATTTGCCCATTGAATAACGTGCCAAGAGCTGATCTCATCGTCAACCTCGTGCGCGCTGGCACGCAAGGCGATCAGAAAATGTTCCGGTCGACTGTGGAGGCCATCGCTGCGGAGGAGCGCGCCAAGCGTCACACCTTGCTGGCTGACAGGCTGGAGGAGAACTTGCGCGCGGTAGCGGCGCCCCAGAAAGCTCCGGAGATCGTTCGCACCTTCGATGGTGGGCATGGGGGGTTGCTTTATGAGATCCAGCCCACGCGGAGCCTGGAATCGATCCTCCTTGCTGATGAGGTGAGGGTTGCGGCCCGGGAACTGGTGGAAGAACAGCAGCGCCAGGATTTGCTGCGTTCCTATGGGCTTGAGCCGCGCCACCGGGTGCTGTTGTCGGGCCCTCCGGGCAACGGCAAGACGACCTTGGCAGAGGGCTTGGCATATGAGTTGATGGTGCCTCTATTCGTGGTGCGCTACGAAGCAGTGGTCGGGAGTTTTCTCGGCGAGACCAGCGGACGGCTGAAGCGGCTTTTCGACTTTGCCCGAACGCACCACTGCGTGCTCTTCTTCGACGAGTTCGACACACTGGGCAAGGAGCGAGGGGACACGCACGAAACAGGTGAGATCAAGCGGGTCGTCAGTTCGCTGCTCTTGCAGATTGACGGACTACCCAGCCATGTGGTCGTGGTGACGGCCACCAACCACGCCGAACTTCTGGACCGAGCGGTTTGGCGGCGGTTCCAGTTGCGCCTGACTTTGCCGGCGCCAACGCTAGCTCAGCGCACTCAGTGGTTCGAGCGGTTCCGCCAACGGCTCGATGTGCCGCTCGGCATAGCACCCAAGACGTTGGCAAGTCGCCTCAAGGTGAGCAGTTTTTCCGATCTGGAGCAGTTCTGCGAGGACGTCCACCGCCGCTATGTCCTGGCACTGCCCTCGGGCGATATCAAGGCGATCATCGCGGATCGCATTGCGCAATGGAAGCTGCGTGCTTCAGTCGACGACGCCTCTGAGCGGTAAGCCTTGGTAGGGGACAACGCAGGGCACTTGCCCCTTCTGATTTTTCCCCGACCCTCGCCGGTCGAGCGGCAAGGAGGTACCCCAACTCATCTCCAATTGCATGTCCCGGGTCATGCAAGGCAGGTCGAACGACTGACGCCTCGATTCCAGTCTCTTCGGGATGCCTTTGAGGCGCGCCGCCTCGAGCTTCAGGCCACGGCGCACAACAGTGATCCGGACCTCGTGGTGGTTTTCGAGACCGTCGGAGCTGTCAACGATTTCATTTCCTCAGCGGAACGACTTCCCGGTCTCGAATGGCTGGCCGGCATGATCGAGACACAGATTGAGCCCGATAGCGACTTCTATTCCTCCGCCGACCCAGCTAAGCCGCTGGGCTGTAAGCTGTTTCTCATGGGGAGCAATCGGCAATCGCTCGACGACGTCGTGCGATTGTGGGAACTCTACAGAGAGGCGCCATCGGGCAGTCTCGGTAACGGTCTGAGTGCCTGGAAGGGCCTATTCCAGCACTTGAAAGATGTGCGGTTTTGGGGGCCTCAAGATCGCCTCGATCAGAACCTTCGGCAAGCTTGGCAATTTCGGTTGGAAAACGGGGTAACCTCCCTGAGGTTCGAAATCGAAGCCTGGTGCTTCGGCTCCACTGCAAAGAATGCGTCGTCTTCGGCCGAGGTGCGGGCATTGGTCGCTGAACTCGGCGGTCGAGTTCTCGACGAGCGGCTGATTCCTGACATTGCTTACCTGGGGTTCCTCGTCGACGTGCCTGCCCAGGGCGTCCAACAGTTACTCGACGCCACCACGCCGGCGCCGCTGCTGAGATCCGAACGGGTGATGTTCCTGCGTCCCCGAGGGCAGGCAGCGGCGCGGGTGAACGACGCCGAACCTAGACTGCCTGACGTAGCAGTGCCCACGCAGCGGACTTCGGGCAACCCCATAGTTGCCATGTTGGACGGGCTCCCGATGGCCAACCACCCGCGTTTGCAGGGGAGGTTGATCGTCGACGACCCCGATCAATGGGCCAGCGATTATCCGGCGGCGGAGCGAGTGCATGGCACTGCCATAGCGTCTCTCATCGCCTGGGGTGAGCTTGATGGCGGTGGATCTGCTTTGGGAGCGCCCATCTACGCGCGCCCGATCATGCGCCCACATCGTGCTAGCAATCCTCGAGAGGAGTGCACGCCTGATGACCGTTTGCTGGTGGATCTCGTGCATGTGGCTGTGCGACGCATGTTCGAAGGTACGCCTGATGTGCCGCCGATTGCTCCGACTGTGCGGGTCATCAACCTATCAGTAGGTGATCGATATCGCCCGTTTGCGGGAGAACTGTCTCCCTGGGCGAGGCTGCTGGACTGGCTGGCGCATAAATACAAGGTGCTGTTCATCGTCAGCAGTGGCAATCGGGCCGACGATCTCGTCCTGAATGTGGCACGTGATTCACTTCGCACCCTGTCCCCTGAGGAGCAGGCGACAGCGGCGATGCAGGCATTGGTGCAACAGGATCTGCATCGCCGCCTTTTGGCACCCGCTGAGTCGGTCAACGCCCTGACCGTCGGGGCTAGCTACAGCGACGGATCGACCTTTGTGGCTGTTCCTGGGCGCTATGTTTTGTTTCCGGAGCAGGGTGTTGCTCCTTACTCATGCATTGGGCCTGGGTTCCGACGGGCGATCAAGCCTGAAGTTCTGCTGCCTGGCGGACGTGTGATTTACCGGGAGCATCCCGTTTCTCCGGCAAATGAGAGTCACGTGAGAGGCGTCTGGCACACGCCGCAGTCACCGGGCCAACGGGTGGCATCACCTCCAGATGCCGCGGGAGACACGGTCTACACGCGTGGGACCAGCAATTCGGCAGCTCTTGCGACACGGTGGGCTGCACAGGCGTTCGACGTTCTGGAATCGCTGCGCGCTGGAAATCCAAGTGGACTTCCGCGGCACTACGACGCCGTGTTGATCAAAGCGTTGCTGGCGCATGGCGCTAACCTCGGAGGCATTGAGGAGCATGTGCTGGCGGCGAGTCCGGATGTCGACCACTGGCATGCACAGCGTCGTCTCGTGAGTCGCTACGCTGGCTATGGGGTGGCCGATGTGCGGCGGGCGCTGACCTGCACGGAGCAGCGCGCGACCATGCTCGGTGTGGGTGAACTGCGCAATGACAAAGCCTTGGAATTCCACGTGCCCATCCCGGAGTGTCTGAACGCAACGCTTGTCAGGCGGCGTCTGACGGTTACATTGGCGTGGTTTACGCCACCGAATCCGAGACATTCCAAGTACCGCACGGCAAGGCTGTGGGTGGACCTGCCAACTGACCTCTTGCGTTTGCAGCGCCTGGAAGGGGAGGCGCGCCAGATCCAGCTGGGTACTTTGCAGCATGAGACCTTCGAGGGAGAAGGCGCTGTGCCGGTCGTGCCAGGGCAGCACTTAGTTGTGCGTGTGAACTGTGTTGCGGATGCGGGGCGTCTACATGATCCGGTCGAGTTCGCGCTGTGCGTCTCACTGGAGGTGGCTGAAGGGGTTGCTCTCCCAGTCTACGAACAGGTGCGACGGCAGATCAGTTCGCAGGTCGCGGTCGATGTCAGCGCCTCTCTTTAGGGGCGGGGGTGTGCGAGTACATTTTTGACTATCTGTTCTTTGTGCCAGATAGATGGGTCACATCGAAAATCACCCAGCCCGCAGGCCTGTCAGTATGGCAGGCGCGATGCGTTGATTGAGCGGCCCGACGAAGATGTAGAGGCGCCCCAGCGGGATGTGGAACCGCCGAACGCGGTGACTGCAAAGACGCTGCGCCCCGCCTCTACCAGCTTGCAGACAGAGACCGCGGCTCTTTACGGGCGGCAGCACCCGAATAGCGCTGTATTCAGGCATCACCATTGGACCTTTAGCCCTGTCGCGCTCGGCGCCAGCGGGCTGGCCTGGGGCGTCCAGGTGATGCGGGGCCGAATCGGTGGAAGGTCAGGGCGTGGAGCGGGAACGCCGTCCACCGCCCATCGTGCCAGCCGGCCGCCTGGAATGGCAGGGACAACGACGCCGGCCTGCGCGTAGACCCGCGCGCTGTAGCGCGCTCCAGCAATTCCGGTTGTGTTTCCCGTGTTGTAAGCCGACAAGGCACCGCGCAGCGACCCCCCTGATTGCGACCAGGCGCCCAGCAGGATGACTTGCGCCGCGTGCAGGTTCCTGCACGGATCGAAAACCTGCGCTGCATCCAAGCCCAGGGCGGGGAGATTCCTGCTGTTGATCTGCGCCAGACCCAGATCAACCGAGTGCCCCGCCTGGATGAGCGTGCGGGCCAGCCTCGCCGCCTCGGCCAGATTCGCGGGCCGGTACGACTGTCCGGTGGTGTTGTCGTGCAAGGCCAACGGATTGCCGCCGCTTTCCTGCTGGACGATGGCCGCCATGGTCACGGCCGCCACCTTCGGTGCGCACTCCTCGATGGCGTTCAGTGTGATGGGCCCCATACCCAGGTTCGCTGCCGTGTTGCGCGGACCCCGTGCAACGCCCAGCCGAAAGCCAGTAAGGGTCACGAGACCCCTTACCAAGGACGCTTTCATGCAACGACCTTTGTTCAAACTGGCGGTGGCGACCGCACTCGTCTGCAGTCTGCCGGCTGCAATGGCAGATGTTCTGCCGGGGCAGGCCCAGTCTGCGGGGTTGCTGACGGCATTGGCGCTCATCGTGCCGCAGCCGTATGAGATCAATGTCGACAACAGCATCCCCACGGACACGCGGCTGTCGTGGGGAGAGCAGGGCGATTGGGAACAGCAACTGCGCCAGGCCGCCGAGTCGGCCGGTCTGGGTGTGCGCTTCAACGCGCCAGCGCACGTGCTGCTGATCTTTCGCCTGCCGCGCATTCATCGCGTCACGATTGGACTTCCCGCTGCGCCGGCGCAGGCCAGCTCTCCTGGGATGCCAGCCGCAGCAGCGCCCGCAACGCTGACCTTGCCTGAACCCCGGGCGACCGCGCAGTTTCCCACGATGCAACCCGCACCCAGCATTGCGTCTCGTGGCGAAGGGTGGTCGATGCCGGCGCCCGCGATGCCGACGCGGGCCGTGCACCTGATCGACGCGATTCAGATCCTCATGCCGCCGCGCCTTGCACCGATTCTGCAACTGGAGGTTCTGGCTGCCAACCTGAATGCGCCTGTGCATTGGGCCGTCGGCACCCGCTGGGACGCGCTGCAGTCCATGTTGCGACGGATGGGATTGCAGGCACACCTGGATGGCAAGACGCTGCGCATTGCGCCCATGGCGGAATCGCTTCCCGAAGCCACTGCACCCCAACAAACCGTTGTGCCGCAACACCCAAGCGTGCCGACCGCGGTGCCTGCTGCAATGAAAAGCATCCCGGCGTTCAAACCGATTCCGCTGTGGACCCTCAAGGCGAACCAGGCCATCAGCGTCGGCCTGGACGCCTGGGCACATGCCTCGGGCTGGAAGGTTGTCTGGAATGTTCCCCAGGACTGGCTGGTGCCCAACACCGTGCAGTTCCAGGGCGATTTCAGGGCAGCGGCGACGCAGGTCATTCAGGCGCTGGCCGCCAACGGCGCCGACATCCGCGCCGATGTCTACACCGCGAACAAGACCCTGGTGGTGCATGCCGCAGGGCAGGGGGCCTGACATGCCTGCCGTCGCGGCTCCTTTCGTTCCGACAACGGCACCCACCGTGCAGTGCACGGTGCAGGCCGCGCAGCGCTTTGGCCTGCCGCCGGGTGCGCTGGCGGGCATCCTCATCAATGAGGGCGGCAAGCCGGGCCTGTGGAGGCGCAACGCCAACGGCAGCTACGACCTCGGACCGGCGCAGATCAACACGCTGTGGCTCCGGAAGCTGCGCGCTCACGGCATCACTCCGGCCTTGGTCGCCAACGACGGTTGCCTCAATGTCACGGTCGCGGCAGGAATTCTGGCGCTGTACCGCCAGCAGGCGGGGGGCGACCTCTGGACGGCGCTCGGTTGGTATCACAGCCACACCCCCTTGCTGGCTCATCAATATCGCACTCGCATGGTCCGGCGCCTGAGCGCCGCACTGCAGAAGGATCCATCCCCATGAAACGCACCGCGATTCACATGTCCCTGCTGGCCGTCGCTGTGGCCAGCACGCTTCTGTCCGGCTGCGCCTCCATCAGCCAGACCCGTGCCACTGCATCCGCCATCCGCGCCGCGGCGGTGACCCGACTCAATCCACCCCCATCGCGCCCGGTCGTCGCGGTCCATCAGGGCGCCTGGCTGATGGGCGCGGTCGTGCGTCCGACGAAAGCGCCGCCTCCGGCGTTGAGGCAATCCGTCACGTTCGAGCGCGCTGACGTTTCGGGAGTGACACTGCAGGACTTTGCGGCGTGGATCGTGCAACACACCGGTGTTGCCGTCACGGTGGACGCGTCCGCGCAGCCCGGCGCCAAAGCCAGCGCGTCGGCGCAGCAGCTGGCGCCATCCGCCGGAGGCTCCGCGGCGCCCGGGCCTATGGGAGCACCCGTTGGCATGCCCGGTGTTTTTCCATCGCCCACAAGCGGCCAGGCGGCCCTGGTGGCCTCCGCGCTTGGCGTACCCACAGTCGGCGCAGCCGGCGTTTCTGGCGACCGCAGCGCGACGGTCTCCAGTCCCACGCGGTTGTCCTACACCGGCAGCCTTCATGGCTTCCTGGATGTCGTTGCCGCACGCTTCGGCGTGTGGTGGCGCTACGGACTGGACGGAGTGCACATTTTCCACACGGAAACCAGAACCTGGACGTTGCCCGAGTTGCCCAAATCGACCTCCTCGACGGGGGGCGTCTCCACCGGCGGAACGATGGCGGGGGCGGCCGGCGGCATGGCCGGTGGGTCAACTGCGAGTGCCCCAAGCTCTGCGACCGGCGCATCGTCCAGCGGCGGCTCTGGCAGCACCTCGATGAGTGGCATGTTGTCCGTCGATGACTGGGCCGGGCTGCAGAAGGCTGCCGCCTCGGTTGCAGGCACCGGCGCCGTTGTCAATGTCGACAAATCGCTCGGCATTCTGACGGTAACGGCCATGCCGCCGCAACTCGAACGCGTGTCTGATTGGGTCAAGAGCCTCGCCGCCGACATGCAGAAGTAGGTGGTTGTCGACGTGCATGTCTACAACGTGCAGACAGGCCGCGAGGACAACTATGGCGTGGGTCTGAACCTGGCGTACAAGAACGCTTCGGGCCACACTGGAATTTCAGTGGCCGGCGCGCCGGTGCCTTCCGTGACCGGAGGTCAGACGCCGTTCGCTTTTGGCGCCAACATCCTATCCGGCCCCCTGACAGGCTCGAGTCTGGCGGTGCAGGCGCTTTCCACCCTGGGCGACGTGTCGCAGGTGGTGTCCCGGTCGGGCGTCACGAGCAACGGCCAGATGCTGGCCATCCAGGCGGCCAAGCAGGTCAATTACCTTGCGGGAAGCACCAGCCTGCTGACATCGACCAGCGGATCGTCGACCGCCTTGCAATCGGGCACGGTGACGGTGGGTTTCACCGCCACGTTCCTGCCCAAGGTTGTCGACGGCAAGATCCTGCTCGACGTCAACATGACCTTGAGTGATCTGCTGGGCATCCAGACGATCACCAGCGGCGGCAGCTCGCTGCAGCTGCCGAGTATCGCGCAGACCACGTTCCAGCAGATGGTGTCGCTCAAGTCCGGCCAGACTCTGGTGCTGACCGGCTACCGCCAGCGTGGTGCCTCGGTCACGAACAACGGTGTCGGTTCTCCCGAAATCCCGTTGTTGGGCGGCGGAGTGGACGCCTCCAACAGCGACAGCATCCTGGCCGTGGTGATTTCCGCGAGACTGCTGTGAGCGCGGCCCGCGTCATTCAACTGCCGGGCGACAAGCGCAAGCTGGTCGTCGGCATGCGCTGGCGGCACGAAGACCGCGCACCCGCGGCCAAGGCACTGCGCGTCGCAGCGAAAGAGCGGGGCCGGTGGGTATGCCGGCGCCGGACCAGCATGGGCAGCCACCAGACCGGCTTTGCCTCCCTCGAGCTGGGGCGCAAGGCCGCGGCGATGCAATCGCTGGGTGCCCTGATGGCGGACGCCAAGCCAGAACCGTGGCTGGGCATCTTCGATCTGGGTGACGAACTCTACTGGTACATCGCCGTGCGCGACAACCAGGAAATCCTGCCCGATGGCGATGTGATCGGCAACCGCGACGACATTGAGGAGGCGCGGGCCCGGCATGCGTCTTTCGGTGGATGGGAATACGTCGACGGCGACGCCGGCGCGGTCCTGAACTTGATCTCGGACAGCAAGCGGTCATTCCCTGTGGTGGACAGTGAGGCCAGACCCTGGCTGGCCCCTGCCGTCGGCGGCGCCGCCCTGCTGCTGGTTTCAGCAGCAGGATTCATGCTTTGGCATCACCACGAGCAAGCCGTGGCCCAGCAACGGCAGGAAGCCTTGGCACGCCAGCAGGCGCTGCAGGCCGCCATGGCGGCCAGGGTGCCGAAGGCGGCAGCCATCCTGCCCTGGACGCAACTGGCATCCGCCGCGGATTTCCTGCAGACTTGTGGTCGGGCATTCGACGCCACGCCATTGGCGCAGGATGGCTGGGTGCTGTCCGCCTGGGATTGCGTGCAGGCCCCAGGTGGTCAGGCCACCGTCGACCGGACCTGGACCCGCATGGGCGGCACCGATCTGCGCACGCCGGACGGCGTGCTGTCTGCCGATGGGAATACCGTCAAGACCTCTCTGCGCCTGGCGCGACCGCTGCCGCCGGGCGCCGGAGCCATTCTCGCCAGTGACCCGGCTGAGCGCGCCATCCGCGGCATGGCGCAAACGCTGGGCCTGTCACTGTCGCTCACCAGTCCTGCCGCTGATCCGCCTTCAGCCGGACTCCCGGGCGCTGCGCCCGTGGTCCGGCAGAAGACCCCTGCTGGTCCGTGGACGATCCGGTCCGTCGGCATCGAGCTTCCGGCACCGCCCTGGGCGCTCGGCATGCAGCAGCCGTCCGACGCAGTGCCCGGCCTGCGCTGGACGCGCATCGCCTGGGGTGGTGCGGGATGGTCATTGGCAGGCTCGCTGTATGTCGGCCGGCCGCAACTCCAGCCTCAATTCCAGACAGCCGGTGCCTCTGTCTCCGAATCTCGCATGGGCATGCCGCCGCTGCCGGCGCCCTCCGCCATGCCTCACGCCAACCCCATGCCCGCGCCGAGCTCCGCTCCGATGTCCACGGGCAATCCCCCAGGAGATTCTCATGTCCAGTGAATTTCGCCGCCAGATGTTCGCCGCCGCTCTCTGCGGATGCTTCGCATACTCCGGGCAGGCGAGAGCGCAAGCCACGCCCGCCAGGTAGCTCTCCAGCCTGCAGGCGCAAATTCCGGTGTTGAAGGCGCAAGCGGAGATCGCCAAGCTCAAGGCCGAAATCGCCGATGCTGGCAAGCCGCGATCCACCACCGCCGCGCAGCCCGGCTTTCCGGGCATGCCGATGGCGGGGGCGGCGCAGGGGTACGGGGCTCCCACGCTGCGTGGTGCGCACGCAGACGATGCGGGTGCATCGTCCTGGCGCGTCACGGAAATCAGCGGATTCAACGGGCGGTACACCGCGCTTCTGGTCGATGGCAACGGTCGCGCGCATGAGGTTGCTCCGGGGGTTGCCTTGCCGGGCGGATGGCATGTGGCCACGATTGCGCCGCATACCGTCGTGCTGGCCAAGGGCGGGGTGCGCCGCACCCTGGAGTTCTGACATGTCTGCCATGCTGTCCTCGTTCCGGCGAAGCACGCAGGCCAGGCCAGGCCTGCCGACCAAGAGGGCGCCGACGCGCTGCGCCTGGGAGAACTGCTGATCCAGCAGGGCGCGCTGACACCCGAGGTCCTGGAGGGCGCACTTCGCGAGCAGCGCAGCAACCCCGGGCGGCTGCTGGGGCAGGTGCTGCTCGAGGCGGGCCACGTGAGCCCCGCGCAGCTGCAGGCGGCGCTTGCCGAGCGCATGCGCCACATTGAATTGCCGCCGCTGCCGGAGACCGTGCGCTCCTTCGCGCACCTGGAGGCGATGACGCTGTACGTGCTGGCCGGCCGCATCGGTCAACCCGCCGTGCAGTCCTGGCTGGATGACGCGCGGCGCAAGCTGGGTTTCCCCTTGAACGTCGAGGAATGCACCGTTGCCGAGATCGAGTCGGTCCGCGGTAACCAGACCAGCAACGATGCGGCCGATCTCAGTGCCATCCGGCGCGTGCGCCACATCATCGCCGAGGCCGTGGGTCGCCATGCATCCGACATCCATATGACCCTGCGAGAGGCCGATGGCCGGGGCGGGCTCAAAGTGCAGTACCGGATCAACGGCAGCCTTGAGCCGGCGGGTGGTGAGCACACCGAAGCCGAAGGGGTGCAGATGCTGCGCGCCATGTTTCAGGGCATGGCCGCGGTGGCCGACGCGACGGTGCGCGACACCGAAGACCAGCACGCCATCATCATCGACCCGGCGTTCCTGAAAGGACCGACGGGCCAGGCACTGGGCCTTTCCGGCATCCGTCTGGCGCGCGCCCCGCTGTACAGCGGCATGAATCTGGCGGCGCGCCTGCTCTACACCCAAAGCAGCGATGCCTTCGGTGATGAACGCCTGGGGCGCCTGGGGTATTCGAGGCGGCAACTGCGCGTGCTGCAGATGCTGGCGCGTCGCACCGAGGGCATCAACCCGATTACCGGGCCCACCGGATCGGGCAAGTCCACCACGCTCGCCCAGGAGATCATGACCATCCTGGAAGTGCGCGACGGCGTGCGCATCATCACCATCGAGGATCCGGTCGAGTTCGAGTTCAAGCATCCGAACGTGTGGCAGTACCGCATCGCCAATGCGAACACCGATGAGGAGAAGTCGGCGGCTTTCGCCGGCAAGCTCAAGACGGCGCTGCGGCAGGATCCGGACATCATCATGGTGGGCGAGATCCGCGGCCTGGAGACCGCCAGGGAGGCGATCAACGCAGCCCTCACCGGACACCAGGTCTGGACCACGCTGCACGTGTCCGACCCCTTCATGATTCCACAGCGCCTGATTGCCATGGGAATCGACGGATTCTTCCTGACCGACCCCAAGCTGCTGTCTTCGCTGATTGCCCAGCGCCTGACCAAGACCCTGTGCCCGCATTGCAGCGTGCCATGGGATGGCGGTCCGATCGCGCACCTGCCCGAAGAAGACACGCGCAATCTGCGCGCCTGGCTGCCGCTGGCCCCGTTCGCATCCGGCGTGCGGCTGCGCGGTGCCGGATGTGCGCATTGCCGCGGCGGCTTCAAGGGAAGAACCGTGGTGGCGCAGGTCATTCCAACCGACGTGGATCTGCTGCTCTCCATGATCGAGCACAGCCCGATGCGCTCGCGCACCGACTACATGAAGCGCGCCGACTTTGAGACCGACATGATGACCCACGGGGTGCTCAAGATTCTGGATGGGCGTGTCGACCCCCGCTCGCTCGTCGAGGTCCTGAGGCCGATCGAGCCGCCTGCGCCGACCCTGCGGCAACTCACGGCAGAAGACGTGTAATGGACAAGCTCGACACATTCTGGATGGCGCTGGCCCGCATGACCTGGGGCAGCAAGAAACGCGAGGCGTTCTACCGCCGCATCGCGGCCATGGTCGAAAACGGCATGCCGATGGCACAGGCGGTCAAGCTGCTGCTGGACCGGGCGCAGCGCCGGTTCGGTGCCTGGCGCGGGGATCCGGAGGTCCTCGCGCTGTCGGATATCGCCACGAAGATCCAGAACGGCAAGTCCTTCACGCAGGCGATCGCCGACTGGGCGCCACGGGGCGATCTGGCGCTGATCGGCGCCGGCGAGGTGTCCGGGCAGTTGCCCGAGGTCCTGCGCGTCTCCATCGAGTCCGGCAAGGTGGTCAAGCGCCTGCGCGCCAAGATCATCGCCGAACTGTTCGATCCCCTGATGTTCGGCGGGGTTGGGTTCTACCTCGTCTATGTCATCGGGACGCAGATGGTGCCCGCCATGGAGCAGGCGCTTCCCGTGGCCCGCTGGCCCTCGGCAGCCAGGCCACTCATTCCGATGGGGTGGTTTGCCACCAGTGGAGCCGCCGGGTGGGCGCTTGCCGCCTTCATCGTGTTCTGGGTGGTGACGCTGGGCACCATGAGCCGGTGGTCGGGCGGATGGCGCCGGTATTTCGACAAGGTGCCGCCCTGGAGCATCTACCGCGTCATTCAGGGGGCTGGCTGGGTGGTCGGCTTCTCGAATCTGCTCAAGGCGGGCGTGCCGGTGGTGCAGGCGCTGCGCATGCAGGCGCAGTTTGCGCCGCCATGGCTGAAGCGCCGGCTGGAAGACGCCGCCGTGCATGTGGTCAACGGCCGCGAGATCGGCCAGGCGCTGACGGACACCGGCTACGGCTTTCCGGATGTCGTCCTGATCGAGGACATCCAGGCGTTCAGCCGCTTCAAGGATTTCCCGGAACTGGTGCGCAAGCTCGGCGACGAGTGGCTGCAGCAGTCCGAGGAAAAAATCATCGCGTCCATCAAGGCCTTCGGCGCGGTGTTCAACATCAGCATCAACCTCGTCATCGTCCTGGTCGTGCTCGGCATGAATGCCTTGCAAACCGCCATTGCTTCGTCTCACTGATCTCAAGCCAGTCTTCAACCTCCAAGGAGTTTTGCCATGCCCATCATGATGATTTTCGTGTTGCTGGTGATCGCGTTGATCGTGATCACCGGTCTGTTCAGCGGACGCCAGGTGCAGTCGAGCGGGAACCTCTCGACCGCCGAAACCCAGATCGGCACGATGTCCTCCCAGATCGAGTCGCTGTACGCGCAGCAGGGCGCGTTCTCCGGCCTGACCACGGCCAGCGCCATTGCTGGCGGGGTGCTGCCGCAGAACATGGTGACGAGCACGACCACGGCCGCCGGTCCGTTCGGCGGGCCAGTCCAGATTGGCGACGCCGGTGCGGCGGGCCTGACGCCCAATCCGGGGTTCGTCATCGAATACGACGGACTGGCCTCCAAAGATTGCCAGGGCCTGGCCACGGGCATGACCGCGCAGTCGATCTACATCGGGTCCAGCCCCTCGGTGGGGTCCTTCCTTGGCGGTGGTTCGCTGGTGGCCTCAAGCGGGGCGTCGGTCACGCCCGCTCAGGCCGCGACGTCCTGCCCCGCCACGAACGGATCCGTGGCGTTCGTGTTCGACAAGTCGAGTTGATCACCCAGACTCCGGTGCTGACCGGGGTGTTCGCAAAAGGGGACGGCCATGCCCATCATGATGATCTTTGTGCTGCTGGTGATTGCGCTGATCGTGATCAGCGGGTTGTCCAGCGGGCGGCAATTGCAGGCCGGCGGCGATGTCTCGAGCGCCCAGCAGCAGGTTGGCACGATCGTCTCGAACATCCAGTCTCTCTATGCGAATAACGTGGATTACAGCAACCTGAGCAACACCGTGGCCTGTTCGGCCCATGTGTTCCTGCAGAGCTGCACCGGTGGGCAGAACGTGACGAATCCGTTCGGTGGCGGCATCACCGTCTGGCCGGACGCCGGCCCGCCTCCTGACTTCAATGTCGCGCTGGCAGTGCCGAGCAATGCCTCGTGCGTGCAGATTGCAACAGGTATCCCGGCCTGGCAGGTTTATGTCTGGAACCTGAGTTCGCCGAGCCCCGTAATGCTCAATCCGGCTGGCGGCGCCGTGAGTCCGGCGGCCGCGCAGCAGAACTGCACGTTCGGGTCGAACAACATCGTGGATTTCAAATTTCTGAAGACATCGCAGTGAGCCTCTGCAGCCTTCGCTTTGCCGACATCGCTGTCGACCTGGACGCCGCAGGATCCCGCTTCAAGCGGGTGGGCGACAGCCTTGAACTCTGTCCGGTCCCCGGGGAACTCTGGCAGGAGGTCGACGCGTTGCGCGCGTCCATGCTGAACCATCAGATCAGTCGATTTCGCATGGCCTGGGGCACCCCGCCCATGATCCTGCGCGTGCAGCGCAGGGATACGCCAGCCGGCCCGGTGTTCGTCGCCCGGCGCATTGATAGGGAGTTGCGCGCCTTCGAGGCATTGGGCCTGTCGGCGCCGCTGATGCGCAAGCTACGCCAGCCCGGGTTGCGCGGTGGCATGGTGCTGTTCGCGGGCAGCCCGGGATCGGGCAAGACCACGGCGGCCTCGTCGATGATGGTCGATCGCCTGGAGCAGATCGGCGGCTTTGCATGGACCGCCGAGAACCCGGTCGAGTACAACCTGCAGGGCCCGCACGGCAAGGGGCAGTGCTACCAGGAAGAGATCGAGGATGACCGCGACGTGAAGCGCGTCCTCATGGACACGCTGCGCTCCTCGGCCGACATCCTGTACATCGGCGAAGTCCGCGAGGAAGAGGCCGCTCACGCCGCCTGTCTCGCCGCGAACTCCGGGCTGCTGGTGATCGCCACGATCCACGCCGACAACATCATTCAGGCCATCAGCAAGATTGGCCTGCTCGCCGGGAACGGCCAGATCGCCAGCAGCTTGCGCGCCGTGGTGGCCTTGCGCCTGGAGCACAAGCTGTCGGCGGCCGCAGGCCCGGAACGGGTGCTCAAGGCGGAATCGATTTTCCTGGACGACGAGCCGACGCGGATGAAGGTGCGCGACGGCAATGTCGCCGCGCTGAACATGGACATCGAGCGTCAGAGGAACCTGATGCTCGTGGGTGCGGCGACATGACGCTCTTGCAGAAGATGGATGCCGCCCTGTGTGTGCTGTGCGCCGCAGCAGCCATGTGGTGTTGGCGTGGAGCCGATCCCGGCATGTCGGGGATGTGGGGTGCCTCGGCCGCGTTCTGCGCCGCGTCGAGCCTGTTCGGCTGGGCTGACAAGCTGGTGCAGAAAATCCGGCCTCTGATGGTGCGTCTCGCGCTCATGCGTGGTCTGGGAGGGCGGCGATGATCTACGGTCTTGTCTTCGTCATGGCCATGCTGGTCGCTGTCGCCACGGTGCACACCGGCACGGTGGTCAGCCATCGGTCAGTGGGACATGTTCAGCGCGACGTGACGTCGCAGTGGATGCGGGCTTACAGCAATGCCGCGATGGCCTTCGCGCAGGCCAATCCGGGCTACACCGGAACGATGACCGACGCCCAGATCGCGCCTTATCTCGGCGCGTGGCAGCCCATCGCGGCCAGCATGACCGCTGCCGGTCTGCAGCACGGTGCGGAGATCGTCGGCGGGCAATTGGTGATCTGGTGCGCAGGATCTGGCGCATCGGCCGCTGCCCAGCCAGCGCCTGACGTCACCAGCCCAGCCAGCGGCTACAGCCAAGGCGGCAATCTCGTCAATCCGATACTCGGGAACCAGGGTCCGCTGCCGCCCAACGTCCCGGCCGGCGCCACCGTCATGCGCGTTCAAGCCTGACCACCAGTCCAAGGATCCACCATGCCCATCGCCATCATCTTCGGCCTCGTCGTCATGGCCATCCTGCTGCCGACGCTGATGACCGCGACCCAGCAGAACAGCACCATCATCCTGGGGACGGTTGCCGCACAGCAGCTCAAGCAGTTGACCTCGGCGGCGCAGCAATACCTCCAGACCAATTTCTCGGCCGTGCTCGGTGCGTCCTCGACCACGACGCCAGCCACGATCACCGTGCCCATGCTGATCGCCACGGGTTTCCTGCCGCAGGGGTTCCAGGCACTCAACCCTTACGGTCAGACCTGGCAGGTCGAAGCGCTGCAGGCGCCTGCCGGGCAGATCCAGGCCCTGGTGATGTCCACCGGCGGCACCCCTGTGCCCACGCGCGACGCAGCGCGCATCACGGCGCAGGCCGGGGCTGAGTAACCGTGTTGAAAGTCAAGCAGTGAGAGGCTGATTTTGAGCGTTCAGGTGGTCCCGGGTGATGGCATTGAGGTGGGTGATCAGCTTGCGCATGCAGGCGATCAAGGCCACCTTCTTGA
>NZ_JBTRXV010000077.1:0-20339 GCF_054608695.1 Thiomonas sp. | reverse complement strand
TCAAGAAGGTGGCCTTGATCGCCTGCATGCGCAAGCTGATCACCCACCTCAATGCCATCACCCGGGACCACCTGAACGCTCAAAATCAGCCTCTCACTGCTTGACTTTCAACACGGTTACTCAGGCCTTGCGTGCCGCCAGCATCTCCCGACGCAGGATGGCATTGATGCGTGACTGGTAGCCCTTGCCTTGGGCCTTGAGCCAGTCCAGCACATCGGCATCGATGCGGGCCGTGATCTGTTGCTTGATGGGGCGATAGAACCGCCCACGCACGGCAGCATCCCACTGCGCTGCTGTCAGCACAGGACTATCGCTGGTGTCGATCGCGCTGTCCGGCCTGGCGGCTAGCTCTTTGAGCCTGGCGTGCTGCGCTGGCGTCAGGGGAGGCAGCGTCTCCAGCGTATGGCTAACGGTTTTGCTCTTCATAGCGTTGCCTTTCGGTACGGTCGGCGCGCCGCGCCGAGATGATGCGGATGACCTCGATGGATTGGCCGTGCACATCGTCCTCGTGCACGGTGTGCACCACCATCAGCAGGACGACACCACCGACCAGACCAAAGGTCTGCCAGCGTTGCTCACCGCCTTCGATCCGATCCTGCACCGACACTTGTAGCGGGTCGTGGAAGACGTGGGCGGCTTCTTCAAAGCTCACCCCATGCTTGCGTTGATTGGCGCGATTCTTGGCCTCGTCCCACTCGAATCGCAAGCGACTTATCATATCGTAATTGTAGTTGCATTCATGTCAATATCAAAGTCCAGCACCGTCGCCGGCGCCCAGCGATACAGCGTCGGGATGGACACACCCGGAGACAACGCTGATCAAGTTTTCTCGCCATAAATGACCGCGCAGAAGTCTGCTCGCTTTCGCGCCGGATGATGTCGCAATCCGTATCCGCTCCATGACAGGACGGCATTCGCTTTTTCTGCATTCCTCTACCCGCAACACCAACAGCCTTCCTCTCGGGTGGCTTGCCGCACAGCGGCAGCGCTACGGGCTTACCCTGTTCCACTTGCATCTCAGATCGGATCGGACCCTTCAGCTCCGCCGGCGGTTCAACATCCATGGTGGCCCAGTGTTCAGAGACCACGCCCGCCCGCACACCGTTTTGGTTCAAGCCTGTCAGCACTTTTGGCTTGTTCAAAGATCACGACGTTCATTTGAAGTTCACCTATGTTGGTCGTAGCCGATCGTTCCTAGCTCCTTACCGCCTCAGTGCTGGCAGTTTCCGCTTGGCCTCGCGACCGCACGTACCGATGACTCGGTGGCTACGTTGTCTCCGGAGCTTCACACCAGGCCGTTGCCAGCCTCGCATGTCCGGATAGGGAACGGTTGATGGAACAACCGGTTTCATCGAGATATAACTCCTGTGAAACAAAGACTCAAGCGACTTTCAGGTCGCACGAAAATGGTCTTTGCCAGATCCAGGCCAACAGTCGTCATCTTCATGATGGATGCTCCTCTCGGGGAAGTGATGACCTCAAAACCCCACACTTTGGCACATCGATGCCGGATCGGGTGGGGGCACCCATTCCATTAGCTTTCCGTCGGGGCGTTGACCCAGCAGTCACCAGTCAGCATGTTCATCTGGGCTCCCCTGGCGTGGAGCGCCTCCACGGCGGGGCGAAGGTTGGGCGCGCAACATGCATCGCCCCCGCTGAGAATCCAGCGAATGTTCAAACGGACGCGGAGGCAATCAGCCAACGGCCACCGTCAAAGCGAACAGTGCTCAGCGCATATTCCCTGTATGCCCCAGCGAGTACCGCCCGGGCTGCGGCCAGACGGTGAGGCCATGCGGCTCCATGCCCACCGGGATAGTGCGTACCGCACCGCTCGTCGTATCGATTGCATAGACCACATCGTCGAACCGGCCAGATAACCACAGGGTCTTGCCGTCCGCACTGACACCACCCATATCGGGACTGCCGCCCTCTGGGATGGGCCAGGTTGCCACGACCTTGCGGGTTGCGAAATCGATCACCGACACGCTTCCTCTGCCACGACGCGGTCCGTGAATGAGGTTGGACCCGCGGTTCGCGACGTACAGCTTGGTCCCGTCACGGCTCGGATATAGACCGTGCGTGCCGACACCCGTGGCGGTGAAGCCAATTTTCCTGAAGGTATTGCCGTCGATCAGGTCGACTCCGTCGGCCAGCATGTCCGCCACGTAGAACACCTTGCCGTCCGGCGCGATGCGGATGTCCTGTGGCATAGCGCTGTTGCCAAGCCGTAGGTAGCCGACGACCTTACGATGCACCAGGTCAATCTTCGCGAGCATGCCACCGAATTCGCAGGTGAAGATCGCGTAGCGGCCATCGATCGAGAAGTCGGCATGGTTGATTCCGCGGCACTGCGGCACCGGCAGGCTCGAGCGCAGCGCCATGGTGTGCGGATCCCGGAAATCAAGCCGAGCGTGCGCCTCTGCCACAACGATGGCCTCTTTGCCGTCCGGCGTGAAGTACATGTTGTAGGGATCGTCCACGGGGATGGCCTTGCCGGGCTTACCGGTCTTCGGATCGATCGGCGTCAAGCTACCGTCGGTGCGGCCTTCGGCATTGTTGGTGACCCACAGCGTTTGCAAATCCCACGACGGCACGATGTGCTGCGGGCTGTGACCTACGGGGAACTTGTCAACAACCTTGAGCGTGGCCGGATCGATGACATCGACATCGTCGGAGCGCAGATTGGGTACATAAATCCTTGGCAGCGCGCCCTTGATCGCTGGACTGAGGTCCCCGGCGCCTGTTTCGCTGTAAAGATTGTTGGGGTTCACGACGGGAGGCATACCGGGGACCGTGTCGATAATCGGTGCGGCGCTGGCGCCGCCACCGATGCACAGACCAAGCCACACGGCCCCGATGAGGGTTGCAATACGAAAGCGGCGACGTCGGGACGAATCCATGATGGAATCCATGAAAAAGAAAAGAGTATGTTCTGAAGAGTCACGGCTACCGAGCAACGGCGCTCGTCACCGTCCAGCCATGTCCTTCTTGAGCGCATCGACAGTCCGCGACACGATGGCGTCGACGCCCAATTGACCAAGTGCGATGCTGGCGCGGCGCGGGTCACCTCCGTACACGCCGTCGGCCGGCCCGGGTTTGGCGCTGTTTCGCAATCGATCAAGGCGGACCATTTGCGGGGCCACCGCCAGCAGCAGCGACGTGTCGGCGAGTCCGGCGTGTGTGCCGATTTCGTCAGCAGGCACGCCCTGCTTGCGCAGGATTTGCGCGTAACCGGCCGAACTGGTGTCATAGTATTCGGGCGGCACGAAGGCTCGGACACCCGATCCGGCCCACGCCTTGTTGAGTCGATTCACCACCAGCCGGATGTCGCGTTGGTAGCCGCCGTGGTCACCAAGAAAGACGATGGTCTTGAAGCCGTGGACCTTGAAGCTGTAGGCGGCGGACTCCAGTGTTTGCTCGAACGCACCATCCGGCACCGTGATGGTGCCGGGAAAGCGCATATGTGATGTCGGCGGCGCGTAGCTGCCCTCCGGCACATAGGCAATCACCGGTGCGACGAGCGTTTGACCCAGCGCCTGTGCAATCCGTTGCGACAGCGCCTTCACGCGGGCGTTGTGCTTGCCCAGCGCGATATACGGCCCGCTTTGCTCGGTGCCACCGATGGGAATGATGATCGTGGTGGTACCGGCCTGAATGGCGTCACGGAGTTCGGTCCAGGTCCAGTCGTCCAGAAAGACGGTTCTCGGCGGCTGCGCAAGCGCGAGCTGCGATACCGATACCAAGAGGAAGGCAACGCCCACAGAAAACCGGCCCAGGGCACAGCGCATGACAAGATCCGCAAAAAATGCACACAAAGACTTCGCTGCAAGCAGCGCGAGGGGCGTTACCCGCTATTGCTGGGAGCCAGGGACCGATGTTACCCGCGAAACATCAGCAGAGGATTATTGAGCTTTCCCTAAATGGCGACATCACCACAACCCGCTTGGACCCAGCACGCGGCGATGATCGAAGGGCGGCGCTGTGCGCTCTTGAGTTGGTTGCGGGCGGTGACGTTGAGTTCGTCGAGGTTGGCCGGACAGAAGTTGGCCAGCGCATGACGCTTGAGCCAGGCCCAGAGGGACTCGACTGGATTGAGGTCGGGGGCGCATGGCGGCAAGAACGCCATCTGGACGTCTCCCTCGGTGGAGGCCAGGTCCTCGCTGCTGCGGTGCGCCTTCAAGCCATCCCAGAGGATCAGCAAGGGCTGCTTGAAGTGTGCACGCAAGGCCTTGAGGAACTCCACGTGCTGTTCTTTCTTGATTGAGCCCTCGTGCAGCCGGAACAGGCAGTTCGTGCGGCTCAAGCCCGCCATCACGCTGACGTGGGTCCAGTTGACGTGGAACTGGATGATGGGGGTTTAGCCCTTCGGTGCCCAGGTGCGCACCCGCGTGGGCCGCTCGCTCAGGCTCGACGCGTCGATGAAGCCGATCAGCCGTCCTTGTCGCTTGGCTTTTTGTTGAGGGCAGGCCAGGTCTGGCGCTTCCACACTGCACAGCAGCCTCGTTGCGCTCGAGGGCGCGGCGCTTGGGCTTTTGCACGGAGAACCCCAGCCCACCCAGGATGCGCCAGATCTGCGTCTGGCCGAACTTGACATCGTACAGTCGCTCGATGAGCATGCCCACGCGCTTGAGGGTCCATAACTCGATGCCACCGCCGAATTTTCAGCGGAACGAGCAAATCCGTTCGCGAAACGCTCGGTTCAGAGCGTTCGATTCTCCTTCACGCGTGCTACAAGCCATTGCAAAAGTTTGTGCGAGGCATTGGCAACGTCCGTGCCCGCGTGAATTTGGGCATTCCAGGCGGCAGCTTCGGTGTCTTGCCATCCCTGCTCCTCGAAAAGGCGCGTGGCCTGCGCGTTATCAAGCGGCAGGGTCTCCGCCAAGCGGCGGCAGTGCATAACCGCCCAGTGGTACGCCAACGTCCCGAGAAGAGTGTGAATCGTGCCAGGCTCGGTCGGCATCCGAAATTGGCGGACCCAATCAGGTACGTCTTCAGCAGGCATTGGATGCGCCAGCGCGTAACCTTGGCCCTTGGCGGCACCCAGAACCATGGCAGCTTCGACCATGCCAGCGTCTTCCAACCCTTCGACCACCACAGCCCGATTCAGATCCCGCCCCATCTCGATGAGTGTGGAGATCAAGCCGACGGTCTCCAGGGGGGAGATGCGCAACTGGGTGAGCAGACCCTGGTCGATCTTGATCGCATCGAAAGGCAGGACAGACAAACGCTTGAGGCTGGAGTAGCCTGAGCCGAGATCGTCCATCGCCAGTTTGACACCGAGGCGCACGAGTTGGTCGATGGCTTCGCTCTGGGCGCGCTGATCGATAGCCTGGGTCTCCAACAGTTCCAGCGTGAGCCGGTGGGGGGCGATGCCGTGTTGGCGCAGGGCTTCTTCGATCCACTGCGAGCAATGGATATCCAGCAGGGTCGATGGTGGAAGATTGACCGAGATGTCGATGCGCAGCCCCTGGGCATCCCAGTGATTAAGTATCTCCAGGGACTGCTTCAGCCCGAGTTTAAACAGCCGGTCGAGCCCCGCGTCGGACAACAGAGGCAGAAATACACCCGGCGGCACAATGGTGCCATCCTCCAGTTTGAGCCGCGCCAGGGCCTCAACCTTTTGCACACTGCCTGTGCCCAAGTCCACCACCGGTTGCATGAACATCGCCAGGCCGCCGGCAAAGAGCCGCTGCCGATAGATTTGCGCCTCGTCAAGGCGCAGCGCGTGCGAATCCGCAGGGCAATGGCATCGGCGCCTGATCTCTTCCCAGCGGCGGCGTAGAGCTCGCACAAATTGCCGCATCCAAAAGGATTCAAACTGATTTGGGTAAGCGCCGAACATTCGAAATGCGGCAATCGGATGCCCCTCTTCGCCCAAGATTGAGAGGGCTACTGCGCTGCGAACACCCAAAGGCAGCATCTGAGCGTGCCAGGCGGCAAATCGAGAATCCTGCCCATAAGCTCCGGAGCTCAAGACGGATCGGCTTCTCCAGGCCCGGCTGACCAAGGCTTGCCCTAATGGAGAGGTCGGATCCAGACGGGGCTGATAGTGCGACTGTCGGGTGATGGCTTGAATCGCATCGGAATGCAAGCCAGCCGTACTTGTCAGTTGAAAGATTCCCCGTTCATCCGGGACTTCGATGGCGGCGTTCAGGATGCCCGGCAACGCTGCTAGCGAATCGAGCTCCACGCGCATTGCCTCTGCCCACAGAACTCCTCTTGGCGGCAAATCGGCCGCAAGCGCAGAGTGGTACTGCTCGACGGTTTTATCCAGGCTCTGCAACTGCGTTTGCATGTCGTCCTGCAGGCGTTTTTCCGCAGCCAGCATGAGTTGATAGCGCGTGCGTGCCGTGATGGTCGTTGCGCTCAGTTTTGCATGCAGCAGTTCGCGATGCAGCGACAGAGACTGCACCAATGTTGCGCTATCGACGCCCACCAGCGCATGCACCTGCCCCAGGCGTTGCGCACGGGAAATGATGGCCTCTTGCGTGGTGTGGGGGGCGAGCAAAAACCGCAGATGTTCAGCCTGGGTCGTCTTCAAGGCCTGCATCTCCTGCGGGTTCAGGTTGGCCAAAATGGCGGCTGGTGCGGGAGCACGTGCCAAGCGCGTGTAGAACTCCTCAGCGAACTGGATCGAAATGGTTTGAAAAACGTTCTGCATCCTGTCTAACAGAGCGGTGGCGTCTTCTCCATAAGGCTCGAAGGGCCGCTCGCGCGCGGGCAGCTCGTCGCCATCGCTGCTCAGGTGCCACCAATGCGTGCGGTCGCGTTTGTGGGCCTTGGTCTGATACATCGCAGTGTCGGCCTGACGGATCAGGCTGTCTGCATCCTCCCCATCGCGCGGGAAGAGCGCTACGCCCATGCTCATTCCTACGGTGGCGCTTTGTCCCAGGGCGATTTCGAAAGGATCTTCTACGGCCTGATGCAACCGTGCCAGGGCCTGGGTGAGTTGCTGGGCCACCTGCAGTTCATCCAGATCCTCGATGATCACGATGAATTCGTCCCCCCCAAGACGGGCCAACAGGTCGGTCTGACGGAGAAGGCCCTGCAATCGGCGCGCAAGTTCCTGCAACAGTCCATCGCCGGATTCATGGCCCCAGGTGTCGTTGACCGGTTTGAAGTCGTCCAGATCGATCAGGCCCACAGCGACCAGAGTGTTGTGTCGCTTCGCACGTGCCAGCGCCTGGGGTAGGCGCTGCTCCAAGGCGAAGCGGTTGGGCAGGCCCGTGAGCGCATCATGCGTGGCCAAACGTTCCAGACGATCTTGCAAGAGATGTCGGTCGGTGACATCCAGAAACGCCCAAACCGATGTCGACAGATCACGGGTATTGCGATCTTCAACGATTTTTCCGGCCAGATCGCAGACGATGGTGCTGCCGTCGAGGCGACGAATCTGGACGCTCGGGATAAACACGCTGCCTTGCGAAAGCAGGGCTGGATATGCCGAACTGACCCGCTCATCATCCTTCAACGAGGCGTATACCATCGCGGTGGATCGGCCTTCCAATCCCTGGGGATCGGCATAGCCGAGCATCGTTGCAAAGCGGTGATTGGCCTGCAAGATGTGGCGGTTGGTGGCCAAGACAATCCCGACCATCGCGTTGTTCAGCAACGTGTTCTGCAGGGCGGACTGGTGACGTTGTTCACGAATCATTTGGGCGATTTTCCCTGCCGCGAGGACCAACAAAAGCATCGTGCCCAGCTCGAAAGCCAAGCGCCCTTGAGCCTGCTGCCAATACATCTTCAGTGGCAACGCAGTGGGCCAGCTTGCTATCACCGCGAAGGGATAGCCTGGAATATCGGCACGAACGGCATCTTCCGTGCTCGGAGCGTCGGTAAATTTCACCCGCCCTTGCTGCCACACGCCGAGCAAGCCGGCATTACGAAGGTCACGCACGGCAAACGTCCACGGTTGGCCAGCCTGCGCTTGTGCGAGCAACGGATCCAGCCTGTAGGGAGATCCGACAAAGTACGCCGATCTTCCGGCGTTGTTGGGAACATGAAATCGCATGAGAAGTACATGCGTGCCCACGCGCGACGAAGCATGTACAGGCCCCAACAACAGGTCTGGGTTGGACGCAAATGGAGTGAACTGATTGCCCAGTGCAATGGGCCTGCTGCTTTGCCGGTGTGTTGACCAGAGGATCCTGTCGCCATTGGAAGACAAGATGTCGAAAGCGAAAAGAGCGTTGTGCTGTGCCAAAAAACGGCGCAGTGGCAACACCACAGCAGGGTCCGGTCTGCTTAAGTCGGAGGAAGACTCACGCAGGGACGCAGCCGCGAATTGCAAGACGACGAACTGGGTATCGAGTTGCGTGGCAACGCCTCGGGCATAGCTGGAAGCGGCGCGCTTGGCATCCTGCGCGGTCTGGGCCCGGGCTTCCCGAAAATGCCCAATTTCCGCCCAAGCGCCCCACGCGGCGACCATCATGAGCGGCAGGATCAGGAGGAGCATCTGCCAACGCGGGATCTCCTTGCTGACAAGTTGGCTGACGTGCGATTTCAACATTGCGGTGCCTAGTTCATCGTGTCCTGTGCACGCGCAGCCAACTGATGAACACGCCGTGCCCCTGATCCTCAGGGCGCGAGCCGGACTTGCAGCGCTCGACGTCGCACTGCAGCAGACTGCCGACGCCCGTGGCGAGCCTTCGGTCCAGGGTCACGGGCTCGCCCGGCTGCAGCGGAAAATCGGTCTTGATCACGAGACCACCAGGGCCGGAATCTCCCACCACGGTGACGGGGACCCCCGAGGAGTCAGGGCCGGAGGTGACGTGCCAGCCCAAGTGCAGCCGCACAGGCCTGGCCTTGAAGGTGCCGCGGTTGTCCAGGCGTAGGCCTTCGATCTTTTGCAACAGATCCTGTAGGCGGGGGTCGTCCCAATCGACGTCCACGAGTTTGCTCGTCGGATCGTTGAAACGGCGGGTCATGGCGACACAGGGGGCGGGCCGGTCATGCGAACGGGCCGGTCGATGCAAAGGACTCGCTGGACCCAGGTCGGTCGATCGTCAGGTCATGCACCGCCGGTAGCGGAGTGACACTGAACAGAAGGTCGGGCGGCCGACAGGCTTGAGGCTCCCTCCCCAGGCGCAACGATCCAGCCCCGCCGAGCAGGCCCACGTTATGGGCGATGCGCGTGACCGCTCCCGTCAGCCCGGTTTGCAACCAGGTCCCATTGCGGCTGGTGTCGGAGAGCGTGTAGGACCCATGACGCCAGGCAATGACCACATGCTGGCGGGAGATGGCGGCCGTTTGCAGAACCACGTCGGCGCGCGGATCCCTGCCGATGCGGATGGGGCGTCCCGGGGTGAAGGTCATGTTCACACGCCCATCGGGACTGCGCAGGTTGAGCCACAGGGGTGCGGCGCGCGGCGTTCCCGGCGCTTGGGTGCAAGCGACCATCCAAGCCCGACGCACGCCGTCGGTATCCGCTGCGGCGGCAGGCTGGAGTTGGCTGACGAGCATCTCGGGCAGGCGGGCTACGACGGCTTCGTCGAGCAGAGTCTGCCCTTCGCTCGCCCCTGTGGCCAAGGAGACGGCGCGGAGCAGGGTTTCTCCCTCGTAGGTCGGCGGGCGGCACAGCACGGCACCACAACTCAGCCCCATGTCCAGGTCGAGTCGCAGGTGCGCATCGAAGTTCTGACACCATTGGTCCAGGTGCAGGCGCATGGCGCTTGCAGCCTGCAAAGCCTGCTCGGCTTGCTCGAACAAGACGAGCAGGGACGTGGAATCCATGTGGACAACAAGCCCGGATGCGGCGGCGGCACGGTGCGCGAGGCGGTTGATGGTCCGTTCCATGAAGGCGAGGGCCTTGGTTTCACCCATGAGCACGAACAGCGCATGCGTGGCCGGGATCTGCGCACTCAGCGCCACCAGCACAGAGGCCGGACGCAGACCTCGCCATTTTTCGAACATGGGTCTGCTCCTACCGTGACGTCGCGGCAGGGGTGCCGGCGGTCAGATCGGCGGGGACGAGCGTATTGATCCAGCACGGCGTTGCGACGTCATCGGGGCGATGCCCGAGTCGCGTGCCTTCCAGGACATACAGCCCCTCGGGCACGTCGGATGCGCCAGGGATGGCTTCGATCCAGTAGGACGTGGCGGCGCACAGTGCCTCGGCGGTGGCCACGTTGATGCGGCCCTGCCCGTCCAGCCCGACTTGCATGACCAAGCGATCCGCCTCAGGGCGCTGCGCATCAATGAGCACCAGGGTCCGCGGCCGAAACCGGCCGCGAGGGTCCTGCAACAACGCATCGACCTCGGCAAGCCAGCCATCCAACCGCTGGCTTGAAGTCTTTGCCGAGGAGAGATTGTCGGCGTCAATCCGTGGCTTGATCGGGGTCATCAGGGAGGCGCTCTTTCTTCATGGGTGACGCGAAGCCTAGGCCTGAGGACGGCGCAGAAGCGATGACTTCGCGCAAACAATGCACGTCAGGCTTCCGAAAATTGGCCAAAGCGTGAAATTGTTCACGCGGCGCTGCGCAGCCCGGGCGGGAACGCAACGCGTCGGGCGGCTGATTCACTCTCAAGGAAACGCAGGGCCGCCCCAAATTTCCTTGACCCCCACGGGGGGCGGGTCGGCGAGCCGACCCTGGGGGCGCTCAGAAGTCGGCAGGTCAGTCGACAGAAAGCGTCTTTTGGCCCGCATAAAACCGTGCGAGGCCATCGCACGGCGATCGTTCACCTGCACCGCTTCAATGCCGTAATGCCGTACCGAGATGTAGCGCAGACTGGCATGGAGCAAGGCGCCTGCGTCCCTGTGGGGTTAGGGCGACGCTGAACAAGTTCCCGTGATGCAGACCGCCCGAGGCGGGGATGCGATGCGCACGAGGGACTCGTTCAGCGTCGCGTTAGACGAAGCCCAAGCGCACGGCGCCCCAGTGCGTGCCCGCGAGCATCACCGGGCACGTGAGTTCGCGCATGACCTCGCCGGTATCGCGGGCATAAACCTGGAGCAGAAAGCCTCGCCGGTTACGCGCCGAGGCCAGGCCCACCGGGTCGTTGAACAGGCGCATCGAGCGGTTGCCGATCAGGTCAATGTTCGGGTCGCCTGTGAGCGGCTGGCCGTACACCGAGTTGTGCGCGGCGGCGCAGCCGCTGCGATCGACCAGCCGCACGTATTTGTACTGGTCGGATAAGACGAGATAGCGGTCTTCGATGGACTGGATCTCGCGCTTGACCCATGCGGTGGAGCGTGTCGTGAATTTCTGCGGATCCGTGTTTGGCACCGGCTGGTAGTCGTCGAACAGCTCGGCTTCGGTGTGTTCCCCAAGCTCGAGCCCTTGCTGCAGGCGTGCCTGCATCTCGACGGCGGCTTGTTCCAACGTGCCAATCACGCGGCTGGCCGGCGAGTCGGTGCGAAACAGTGTGGCCGACTCAAAGAGGCCCTGACTTTTGTTCAATGCCTGTTCAAGGGCATCGGTGATGCGGGTCGAGGTCTGCACGGCCTCCTCGGCGTTCGCACGCACCTGTGCCGCCATCGTGTCAAAGTCTTGATCCAGTCCCCTGAGATGCTGCGCCTGCGCAGTGAGTTGCGCCGATGCCGAGGAGGTCTGCCGGGCGACGTTGCTCACACCGCTCGCGATGTCGGCAAAGTGGCCGGTGATGTCCTGCACCTGCGCATGGCTCGACTGCATGCGCGTCGCAAACTGGTCGGTCGACTGCCCTATTGCCAGCAGCGACGTGCCGATGGTCCCCACCGAATCGTTGATACTGGGCGTGGATTTTTCAGTGATTTGCGCGAGATTGCGAATCTCATTGGCCACCACCGCAAACCCGCGACCTGCCTCACCGGGACGCGCCGCTTCGATGGCCGCGTTGAGGGCCAACAAGTTGGTCTTCTGCGCAATGTTGCGAATCGTGCGCATGTGTTGCACCACCGTTCTGAACTGTTCTTGAAGCGCCAGGATTTCCGCGCGATTGTGTTTGTTTTGCTTCACCAAGTCGGCGAACAGGTCCCGTATCGATGCACTTTGCGTGGCTCCCTCCGCGGCGAGTTGGTCAATACGGCCAGCTTCGGCATCCATTTGCTGTGCCTGGATCACCAATCCATCCGTGCCCTGGACCAGCCGGCCCAGTTCCTGCCCGGCACCTGCGATGCGCCCGGTCTGCTGTTTCGCGTGCTGTTGATTCTGGCTCAATGCGGCCTTGGAATCGAAACGGATGCGCACAATCGCGTCGCGCCATCCGTGACCTGATCCACGAAGTCACGCTGCAGTTCCAGGAGATCGCGTTCTGCGGGCGATAGCTTCGCGACCTGCGCTGCGCGAAGGTCCACAGGACGCTCAGCCAGGAGCTGGGGCAGTTCAGTGATGGGTGCCTGTGCGTTCATGATGTCGCCTTGCCAAGGATCGTGATGTTGGTGGTTGTGCGCAATGCTCGGAGCCCTCGGCGCCAGGGACAGGTCCTTGCGGTCGCGATCACCCTTCGTCGCGCCGCCGCCAGCGCCTCGGCAGCGAACGGAGCCCCATGTCCCTCGGCGCCGGCGTTCGGTGACGACCCGATTACAGCTGACCGCTGAGTGCCTGGAGACGCTCGATCACCTGTTTTTCTTGATCAAGCAGCGAGGTTGTCATCTGTGGGATCTGCTGGCGCCGACCGTCATGCGCGGCTTGCAGTATTTGGCGAGCAAGGGCATGAACTTGCGCGTGGGGCGTCTCGATCGACCGAAACGCGGACCGTTCGCCGAAGGCCTCCTGGCCCCGGCTGTCGTACCACTGACCAAAGCTGCATTGATGGTGGTCAGGCACGGCGGCGGCTTGCATGGTGGGCGGATGGCCTTCCGCTTCGGCCAGGATTTGAATCACAAAATTCTTGTGGTCCTCCTCGGCCGACCTGAGCAGCGTTTGCGCGGCGAAACGCTGCATGTCCTTGACCTGAGTCTGCAGCTTGGCAACCACGGCGTCGACGGCAGCGAGTTCCTGGCTGGATTGGTGACTCGTGGATTCGATCTGCTGCGTCTGGGTCGCGATCGCATCGGTATTGCCTTCAATGCTCAGGGTGGATTCCCGCACACGCCGCGCCAGATTGCGTACTTCGTCGGCGACCACCGCGAATCCCCTGCCGGCTTCACCGGCTCGAGCGGCCTCGATCGCCGCATTGAGCGCGAGCAGATTGGTCTGGTGGGAGATCTCGCGGATGGTCTGCACGAGCGAGGCGATCGTCTTGACCTGCACGAGGAGTTCGCTGACCGATCGGGCATTGCCCGACATCACATCTTTGATGTTGCCGATGGCCGAATCCACGGCAAGCATCGATTGACCGACCTCGGTCTCGGCCTTGATCAGCGAGCCCAGAACGGCCTTGAGCCGATCATTCACTTGCACCGCTTCGCGCCGTGCCGAGATGTTGCGCAGACTGGCATGCAGGCAAAGAACGCGTTCCTGCGGATCACGAATGGCCGCCACGACCAGGGAGAAGACAAACGTTCCGATCTCGATCTGCTCGTGAATGGATGGTCGTCTGCCGCTGGCCACATCCTGAAGCCGCTGTTGCGTGTCCTTCCCATCGCGGATGATGAGCTTGAGCGGTTGGCCATGGAGCTGAGCGGGGTCCATCCCGCCCAGATAGCTCTTGAACATGCTGGTGAACCGCGTGACGGTGTTTTGCGCGGTTGGATTGGCGTGCAAAATGGCAAAGTCGCCAGTTGGCTCGGCAAGAAAATTCAGCGTTTCCAGACTGTGCAGGGTCTGCTCGATGCAGTGTTGGGTGGTACTGTCCATGATTTCGGGGTCTTGGTGGATTCGTGTGAGGACAGCCCCAACACCCAGCGCATCGAACCAACCGATGAATCGCAGGACGTTGGGCTGGTGGCCTTGGACACGCGCGCACCGGTTCTGCTTGGCCGCCTTGCTTGGCATCCAGGGCTTGTGAAAGCACTCGGCACTCTTGATGTGGGCGTCGAGCACCGTGGATTGGCCCCTGTCGCGCGAGTCGACGAAGGCCGATTGACCAGACGACAGCGATGCGGCGTCGGCGTCCCTGCAGAACAAGACTTTCGCAACCGGGGCATCGTGATGGAAGTTGGCCGACGCAGGCAGGTCATGTGTAGCAATCATCTGCGGCCGGCGGGGGCCGCCTTCGTCGAGACGGACTGACGGGCAAAGGCTGGAACGGCCTGGGCCGGCGTGCCCAATAGACCTGCGCCTAAAAACGACAGAATGGCAAAAAAGACGGATTTCAATAAGCTGCGCAAACGTGTTCTGGTTGCAGTCGCTGGCGCCAACCAGAAGTTAAGGGTTTTCAGAATTGTTTTTTCTCCCGTGACAAGATATTTCATGAAATTCGAGTTCATGCTAGGAAGTCCCATGAGCGATGAATTTGACGCAAATCAAAATAGCTGGGTGGGCGTCGCAGCAGAGCGACAAAAAAGGCGCCAATGTCTTGTTTCAACGGGTTGTCGCGGTTGATGCGTCTTGGCGATGGCATTCGTGGTTATTGATCGCCGTTCACAAGAGTCTGCGGCGAGGTTGTTCTGCCCGCACTGACACATCGGAATGGCGACCCGTTGCTGCTTGGGGGGATTGCCGTCAACCACGCGTGTTCAGCAATGGCCGGATCACCCGCTCTACGGCCGACAGTGCCGCGTCAATCTCCGCGGATGTGGTTGAGCGCCCGAGCGAAAACCGCACCGCGCAACGTGCGTGCTGTGGGCTCTCGCCTTGAGCCAGCAGCACATGGGATGGCCGGGTCCACGCCAGCGCAGCAGGCTGAGCCCGACGCGGCGATCACCCCCGCCCTTCCAACGCGTGCGGCCTTCAGTTCTCCAAAACGCACCAAGCCCGTATTGGGCAGGCGCCGGGTGGCGGAACCGTAAATCCTCAGTTCCGCAATGCTCGCTTCAGGCCGGATTCGAAACGCTCACGCAGTGCGGTCATGCGATCGATGCCAGCGGCCAGGTTGCATGCCGCACGCTCGGCGGCAGCGGCGCCCCTTTTGCATGGACGATTTCAGCCAGTTCCTCCATGGGCATGTGCACCCCCGTCTCATTGTTTGCGCCCATCACACTGACCAGCGCCACGTCTGCGCCGATCAAGGCGTGCGCGGCCTGCAGGCCGCGACGGCCTTCACCGTCCACCGGGATCAGGTCGACCGGGCATCCGGCCGCGCGCAGACGCGCGGCCAGCACGCGCCGCGCCGCCTGGCCCGGGCCATGGGCCGACGAGGGATTGGCCCAGACGCGTTCGAGCACGTCCCGCATCTCCTGAATGACTTCGTCTGCCACGGGGGGGTGGTTGCGTTGTGGTCGAGATCGATCATGGCCAGAACTCCAGCGCGCGACCGGCGTTCAAACGCGTCAGCAACTTGGGCAGGTGCAGGCCAGGGGCGCGCAAATCGCAACGACACCTGGCATCGTTGCGCGCGCGTGAACAACAGCCCTCCGCCATTC
The DNA here is from genome assembly GCF_054608695.1 of Thiomonas sp. NCBI lineage: Bacteria > Pseudomonadati > Pseudomonadota > Betaproteobacteria > Burkholderiales > Thiomonas > Thiomonas sp. Next base: position 4,954 of record NZ_JBTRXV010000077.1, on the reverse strand, counting down.
GAGTGGCTACCCCCAGAAACGCATGAACGAGAGGCGGCCCCGAATCGGATCGTCCACCGGGTCGTCCGACAGGCCATCAAGCGCCTGCATGCTGTCCTTCCCTCTGGACTTGTGCAACCAACCAGTCCAGCAGTTTGCGGGCCGTGTCGAGGTCGCCTGGATTCGCGTGGACCTGGGCGTGCCACTGCGCAGCGGGGCTGGTCTGGAGGCCGCGCGCATGCAAGAAGTCCGCCACCGGATACGGCGTCAGCGACTGCCCGTATGCGTCTCCCCGCATCTGAAACCAGGAATAGGCCAAGGCCCCCAGAAACGTCCGAATCTTGAGCGGGTTTGCTGGGCCTTGGAGGGAAGCACGCCATGCCACGATTTGATCCGGCGGCATGGGTTTGGCCAAGCCAAAACCCTGCCCGTATTGCGCCCCCAGGAGCATCGCCGCTTCGATCATCCCGGCATCCTCCAATCCCTCGACGACCACATCCCGGCGAAGATCCCGCCCCATCTGGATGATCGTGACCATCAGGCCCAAGGTTTCGAGGGGGTTGTCGCGGATGCGCATGAGAAGTCCTTGATCGATCTTGATGGTGTCGAACGGCACGCTCGTCAGCCGCAGCAAGCTGCTGTAGCCGGAACCCAGATCATCCATGGCGAGTTCGCAACCCAGGCGCTTGAGTTGGGACAGCGCCGTGTCCTGCGCTCCGCTATCCAGGACTTGGGTCTCCAGCAGTTCCAGGGTCAGCCGGTCCGACGCAATGCCGTGCAGGCGAAGGATGTCCTCGACCCACAAGACGCATTCGCTGTCGCGCAGCACGCTTGGGGGCATGTTGACGGACACACCGATGCGCAGACCTTGCGCATCCCACTGGGCGAGGTGTCCGAGCGCCTTGTCCAACCCCATGCGGAAGAGACGGCTCAACTCGGCTTCCCCCAGCAGCGGAAGGAACACCCCAGGGGCAATCATCGGTCCGTCAGCCAGTTCAAGGCGAGCCAGTGCCTCGACCTTGATCAAGTGGCCGCTGCGCAAATCGACGATGGGCTGCATGAACATGCGCAAGCCGCCGGCAAAAAGCTGCTGCCGCAAGATCTCCGCGCGTTCTTGCGTCACGACCGCCGCAGGCGCGCTGCAGCGCAACCCAATTTGTTCCCAGCGCTGCTGGATTCCCCGTGCGACTTGCCGCATCACCGCCGACTCGAATTGACCAGGATAGGCGCCATAGAGAGCGAGCACGGCGACAACATGGCCCGTTGCGTCGTTCAGCGGAATGGCGAGAACGGATCGCAGGCCGAGCGCCCGTGCAGACTCGCGCCAAAAGGCATGGCGCGGGTCGCGTGTGTAAGACGCCAAGCCGACGATCTCGCCGCGTCGCCAGGCTTGGGCGATCACGCTGCTGCTGCGCGGATCCGCCGGATCATGGATCACGACCTGCGAGTCGGTGGCGCGGAGGGTCGCGGCGATGCCCTCGCATTGCGATCCGGCGCAGTCCTCGACGGTGAAAATGCCCAGCGTGTTCGGGCGCATCAGGAGTGCGCCAAGAACTCCGGGGAGCTTTGCGAGGACCGCAAGCTCCAGGGGGCGAACATCCGCCAGCAACTGTCCGTGCCTCGGGAGCGGGGTCGCCAGAACGTCCAGATAGGACCCGATGGTCGCATCACCAACCTGCAATTGGGTTTGAATGTCGTCCTGAAGGCGTCTTTCGGCGACCAGCAAAATCCGGTAGCGCTCCCGTGCCGGCAAAAGGGCCTGGTTCAGATGTTCCGTCAGCAGTCTTCGATACAAGGCCAGGGAATGCACCAGCAACGCGCTGTTGACGCCAACCAGGGAGTGGGAGCGGCCGAGATGTTGCGCTGCCTGTTGAACGTCCACCAGGGTCGTCTCAGGGGCGAGCAAGAGGCGAAGATGACCTGCTTGGCGTTGTTTGAGCGCCGCCATTTCCGGGGTGCTCAGATTCGCCAGAATGTCCCTGGAATGGGGCTCTCGATCCAGGTCGGCATAGAACGTATCGACAAAATGTTCCGCCACTTCAGCAAAATGCGCCCTGGCCTTATCCAGGAGGGCGGCAGCGTCCCGACCGTAGGCATCGAACCCTGTTTCGCGCTCCGGCGCCGCTGAACTCACGGTCCCCAAGCGCCACCAGGACGTGCCGTCGTGCTTGTGCATCTTGGCCTGGTACATCGCGGCATCGGCCAGACGCATCAGCGCGTCACCCTCCTCGGCATCCGTCGGAAAAAGTGCCAGCCCCATGCTCAAGCCGACCGTTGCCGTCTGTCCCGGGGCGACGGTCACCGGAGTCTCCACCGCGTGATGCAGCCGATCGGCAATCCGAGCGAGTTGGGCTGTCGTCTGGTACGCGTCCAGGTCTTCGATCACGACGATGAATTCATCGCCTCCAAGCCTGGCGAGCCAATCCGACTCGCGCAACTCGGCCCGCAGCCGCTTGGCCAGTTCCTGGAGAAGCGCGTCGCCGGCCTCGTGGCCCCAGGTGTCATTGACAGGTTTGAAATCATCCAGATCGATCATGCCGACAGCCATCGCCGTGCCGTTGCGATGAGCGCGCGCGACCGCCTTGGGTAGATGCGCTTCCAGCGCCCTTCGGTTGGGCAGCCCGGTGAGCGTGTCGTGCAGCGCCTGGTGCTCGACTTGCGCCTGAAGTCGATCCCGCGCCGTCACGTCGACGACCGTCCAGACGGCGAGGGCGTGCTGCATGTCCTGCACGATGCCGCCAGACAGGTCGCAGGTGATGACGCCGCCGTCGCGGCACCGCAGGCGTACGCTCGTCAGTTGCACGGAGCCGGTGGCATAGAGATCCGGATACAGGGACTTGACGCGGGCGAACTCGCTGTCATCGGGGTAGAGGATGCCGGTCGCCTGACCGATCAATGCCGCCTTGCTGGCATACCCGAGCAGGGTCGCGAATCGCGGATTGGCGTCGACGATGCGGCGCCCTCGCGTCAGCGCAATGCCCGCGACCGCGTTGTCCAACAGCGCTTCACGCAACAGCGCAGCATGACGTGCTCTCTCCGCAAGGTCCATGCGATCGAGGCCGCCGGAGACGTCGGATGCCAGCCGGTCGAGCAGGGACTCGGCGATGCTGCCGAAGAGTTCGGCGCGTCCGCTGTACATCGCAAACACCCCCCACATTCTGCCGCTGCGTCGAATGGGAAGAACGACCATGGAGCGCACATCGAAGTGGTTTGCACGTTCGGCATGGGGATCCGGTGATCGCGTGGAAGCAACGATCGGAAGGCGCACGCTCTGCCCATCGCGCCAAGCCCGCCCGATCGCCCCCTGGCCCTCCGTCACGCCTGGGCGACCGGCCACCGCGAGTCCGCCCAGGATGCCCTGTGCGTTGCTCGCCGCGGCGAGAACCTCGACGCTTGGCGTGTCCCCTGGCCGTCCGATCCAGGCCAGCTTGAGGTTGGCCAGCTTGACGGTCATCTGACACAGGGTCGTGAGCAGGGACGACTCGTCGTCGGCGCGGGCGATCGCCTGATTGACTTGAGCCAGCATGGCGTTGAATTCCGCCAGTTGGCGTTGGCGCTTGGCATCGAGTCCGCGTTGGCGAATCTGGCGGCGCACGCTCAAGGCGACGAGGCCGAGGAGCAGGATGGTCCCCGCTTCGAAGATCCAGCGCATCAGCGCGGTCTGCCAATACCGCTGCCGCACCAGCCCGGATGGCCAACTCGCCTCCACGATCAGCGGGTATCCTGGAACCGCGACCTGAACCGCCGCAGAGGCCACCGTCTTGGGGCCGAAGTCCACCTGTCCCTGCTTCCAGACACCGAGCACGCGATGGCTGCGCACGTCGAGCATGGCGAGTGTCCATGGAATCCGGGATTGGGAAAGGCCGAGCAGTCGATCCAGTCGATACGGAGCGCTGACGACGTATCGGGTCCGTCCTTGCGCATCCTGCACCCGATACTTCATGGTCAAGACGCGCGCGCTCGCGCGGGCGATGGCTCGGCTTGGCCCCAGCAAAAAATTGGGGTTGGATGCCAACGGCGTCAGCGCTTGCTCCGTGAGCCCCGGCGCCTGGCGATGTGGTTCGGTGGACCACAGGACGGTGCCATCGGGCGCTTCGATGTTGACGACGTAAAGCCCGGGATGCCATGCCATGAGGCGGCGCAGGGATTGCGCGGCTTTGGGGTCTGGGGACGCCGGGTCGGCGTCGGGGCCGTGCAGGGCGGCGGCAGCAAACTGCAATTCGGTGAACCGGGTCTGAAGGCGATTGGCGATGGCGTTCGCATCGCTTGATGCTTCGCGCCGTGCCTCTAGCACGACCCGGCCCTGGATCTGGTGGTATTGATTGCGTTCGGCCCATAGCCCCCACACCATCACCAGCAGGGCGGGCAGGACAAGCAGCAGCCCCTGCGTGAGCAGGCGAAGGCGTGAGCGCGTGGTTGGGGTCTGTAGCTTCTTGGCCGCAGTGAACACAATGGGCTCTCGATCGCGGGGTGCGCGGGGACGTGGACTCCGGCGCATGGGGACGCCATGCTCACCGTGTTTGATGCGCCATCAACCAAGGGATGGATCGGCCCTTCCGCCGGTCTTCCGACCGAGTTCCAGGCCCACGCATCGTGATCTTCCGCGCTGGGGCGCAAGCACTGGACGCGCTGAGCCGTGCCGGGAAAGAATGCAGACTTGCGCGGCTAAGAGGCAGGCGGCTCGGCATGCCTGACGGGTTGGACGCAGCCGTGAACGAGGGCCAGGATGGCGAAACGGTAAGCGGGATCGCGTGCCATACGTTCCACGCGGTCGGCGGCTGACGGCAAGGATTGCGGCGCGCCGCGCTGCAGGACCTCCAGGGTTGACACCACGCGATCATCCGCCCAGACTTGAACATTGCCGTGGACGTCCCAGTGTGCGCAGAGATCAGACACGTTGATGGCTATGGGTGCAAGGGGACATCGGGGAAGGGGGGAAGGGGGAAGGGTCCGCCGCAACGATGGCCGGGAACTT
>NZ_JBTRXV010000076.1:0-20681 GCF_054608695.1 Thiomonas sp. | reverse complement strand
CAACTGCAACTGCCGGTCGTAGAGACGCCGGCGCAGCTCGCCGCGCAGGCCGGGCGCATCTGCGCGATGGTCGGCAAGGCGCGGCGCAACCTGGGCACGATGGATCTCGTCGTGTTCCCGGAGTACGCGCTGCACGGCTTGTCGATGAGCACGGCGCCCGAGCTGATGGTCTCGCTCGACGGGCCCGAGGTGGCGTCATTCAAGGCCGCGTGCGTCGCGCACAGGATCTGGGGCTGCTTCTCCATCATGGAGTTCAACCCGCATGGCAATCCGTACAACACCGGCCTGATCATCGACGACCAGGGCGAGATCAAGCTCTACTACCGCAAGCTGCACCCCTGGGTACCGGTGGAGGCCTGGGAACCCGGCAATATGGGCATCCCGGTGTGCGACGGCCCGAACGGCTGCAGGCTCGCCTTGATCATCTGCCACGACGGCATGTTTCCCGAGATGGCGCGCGAGGCGGCCTACAAGGGCGCCGAGATCATCCTGCGCACGGCCGGCTACACCGCGCCGATACGTCACGCGTGGAAGATCACCAACCAGGCGAACGCGTTCCAGAACCTCGCCATCACCGCCAGCGTGTGCCTGTGCGGCAGCGACGGCAGTTTCGACTCGATGGGCGAGGGCATGTTCTGCAACTTCGACGGCACGGTGCTGGTCGAGGGTGGCGGGCGTGCCGACGAGATCATCACCGCCGAGCTGCGGCCCGACCTCGTGCGCGAGGCGCGCGCGGTCTGGGGCGTGGAGAACAACCCCTACCAGCTCTACCACCGCGGCTATGTGGCGGTGAAGGGCGGGGCGCAGGACTGCCCCTACACCTTCATGCGCGACATGGTGGCCGGTCGCTACACATTGCCCTGGAACTCAGGCATTCAGGTGCGCGACGGCACGTCCTGCGGCTTCGCGGCGCCAACGCGGGCCTACCGCGGCCCCGAGCCCAACCCCTTCGAGCCGGAGGCCTGATGCAGCACGTCGCATCGAGCCCCTATCCCTGGCCCTACGACGGCGACCTGCGCGCGGCCAATATGGCGCTGCTGGTCATCGACATGCAGACCGACTTCTGCGGGGTCGGCGGTTATGTCGACGCCATGGGCTACGACCTGGCTCTGACCCGCGCCCCGATCGAGCCCATCCGCAAGGTGCTCGCGGCGATGCGCGCCGAGGGCTGCACCATCATCCACACCCGCGAGGGCCATCGGCCGGACTTGTCGGATCTTCCCGCCAACAAGCGCTGGCGCAGCCGGCGCATCGGCGCGGGCATCGGCGACCCAGGACCCTGCGGCAAGATTCTCGTGCGCGGCGAGCCGGGCTGGGAGATCATCCCCGAGCTGGCGCCGCTGCCGGGCGAGATCGTCATCGACAAGCCGGGCAAGGGCAGTTTCTGCGCCACCGACCTCGAGCTGATCCTGCGCACGCGCGGCATCCGCAACCTGGTTCTCACCGGCATCACCACCGACGTGTGCGTGCACACCACGATGCGCGAGGCCAACGATCGCGGCTTCGAATGCCTGCTGCTGAGCGATTGCTGCGGCGCCACCGACGCTGGGAACCACGACGCCGCGATCAAGATGGTGACCATGCAGGGCGGCGTGTTCGGCGCGGTGTGCGATGCATCCGCCCTGCTGCAGACCTGGGAGACGCGATGAGCGAATCCAGTCACGCCTTGCGCGTGCAAGCCCAGCCCGGGATGTTCCGCTGCGACATGCGCAACACGGCGCTGGTGCTGATCGACATGCAGCGCGATTTCATCGAGCCGGGCGGCTTCGGCGAGACGCTGGGCAACGATGCGTCGCAACTCGCGCAGGCGGTGGAACCTGCGGCACGGCTGCTGCGCTGGGCGCGCGCGCACGGCATGCTGGTGGTGCACACGCGCGAATCGCACGCACCCGACCTGTCGGACTGTCCGCCCGCCAAGCGCTGCAGGGGCGAGCCGAGCCTGCGCATCGGCGACATGGGGCCGATGGGGCGCGTGCTGGTGCGCGGCGAGCCGGGCAACGCCATCATCGACGCGCTGCAGCCCATTGCGGGCGAGGTGGAGATCGACAAGCCAGGCAAGGGCGCGTTCTACGCCACCGGCCTGCACGACATCTTGCAGCGCCGCGCGGTCACCCACCTGATCTTCGGCGGCGTGACCACCGAGGTCTGCGTGCAGACCAGCATGCGCGAGGCGAACGACCGTGGCTACGACTGCCTGTTGGTGGAGGAAGCGACGGCCAGCTATTTCCCGCATTTCAAGCAGGCCACGCTGGAGATGATCGCGGCCCAGGGCGGCATCGTCGGCTGGACCTGTACGCTCGATGCGGTTTTGCGCGGTGTGTCGTGATGGGCGCAGGCATGCAGAACCTGTGCCCCGCGGCATTCCTCCGCTGTCCAGGCGCGCGAGCGTCCGGTCTTCTTGCGGCCGCCCCTGCTTGCACAGCGCGGTTTGAAACGCCGGGGGGCTGACACATGCCGGACCAAGCCTCGCATCTCGACTGCCGCTGGCTGCTGGCCTCGCCTGGGAGCCAGCACGCCCTGGCGCATAGGCGCATTCAAATCTCGGATGGCCTGATTCAGGACATCGCGCCGCAGGAACACGTCGATACGGCTTGCCGCAAGCTCGTTCTCCCCGCGTTGAGCAATGCCCACGACCATGCGCGAACGTTTCGCAGCGCATCGCTCGGCGCCTTCGAACAACCGCTGGAAAGCTGGTTGCCCTATCTCGGCGTGGTTCCGGGGGTCGATCCCTATCTGTCCGCCGCCACGTCCTTCGCACGCGCCGTCCGGCATGGCGTTGCAGGGCTGATGGTGCACTACACGCGCGTGCAGGGACTCGCGCCGTATGTGGACGAGGTCGAAGACGTGGCGCGCGCCGCACGCGATGTCGGGGTGCATATCGGGTTTGCCGTCGCCATGCGCGACCGCCAGGGCATTGCCTATTGCAGCGACAGCGACGCGCTGAAGGCGCTGCGCCCCGAGATTCGCGACGTGGTGGCGCAGCGCCTGGGCACGCACGCGAGCATGGACCCCGCGCGACAGCTGGCACTTGTCGATGACGTCGCCGGCATGGTGGAGCAAGGCGGCTACGGGTCGCACGTCACGGTTCAATACGGCCCCACCGGCGTGCAGTGGTGCACCGCCGGTCTTCTCGAGGCGATCGCCCGGGCGTCCAGCGACACCGGGCGCCCTGTGCATATGCACCTGCTCGAAACGCGCTACCAGCGTGAATGGGCCGACCTTACCCATCCCCAGGGCATCTTGCGCGATCTCGACGCCATCGGCATGCTCAGCCCGCGACTGACGCTGGCGCACTGCACCTGGGCCCGGCCGGATGAACTGGAGCTTCTTGCCGAAAGGGGCGTCACCATTGCCGTCAACACCAGTTCCAACCTCGGCTTGAAGTCGGGCGTGGCGCCCGTTGCGCAGATGTTGCGCTGCGGGTGCCGCGTGGCAATGGGGCTGGACGGCATGGCGCTGGACGAGGACGACGATGCATTCAGGGAGATGCGCCTGGCCTATGCCCTCCATCGCGGCTGGGGCTATGACACCACCATGACGCGCGCCCAGCTATGGGCGTTTTCCGCGGTCCATGGCCGGCGTGTCGTGCGCGGAGGCGACAAGCTTTCGGAAGCCTGTGGAGGGTTGATTGCGAAAGGGGCTCCGGCGGACCTGGTGGTGCTCGACTTCGAGGCCTTGGACGACGACGCCTTCTTCCCCGATGTCGATCCCTTGGATCTCGTGCTGGCGCGTGCCCATGGGGGCCATATCGAACAAGTCATCATCGACGGCCGCCCGATCGTGCATCAAGGCAAGGTCCTCACCATCGACGAGCCCGCGCTGCGCGCCGAATTGATGGCGCAGGTGCGTTCGCGCCTGGGCACGCAAGCCGAACTCGGTCCCTGGCGGGAAGCCGTCGGCGCGATGGCCCAGGACCTGGCGGTGTTTTACCGGAACAGGGCCTACCTTGGCTGTTGTTGATGGCAGACGCCCTGCACGCGATGGTCCTTGGCCGCGGGCCTTGCAAGGATTTGTTGCGGGCGGAGGCGGCCAAGACAGGGGCGGTGCGCCCGGGCGTTGCGATCCTTGTTTTGCGCTGACCTCGCACCGGTCCGATCCTTGCTTTTGATGACGCAACGCCAAGACCACGATGTCGCGTCTTGACTGGCGCGCGCAACACGAGCATGGAGACTTGACAATGACTGCAACCCTCCCTCATCACGGACGCTATGGGTATTCCGCCATCGTGCACCGCCCGGATTACGCCTGGCCCGACGGGCGGCGCCTGGCCGTCTATCTGGCGTTGAACCTGGAACATTTCGCTTTCGGCGAAGGGCCCGGCGCCTGCCTCAAGCCGGCCTCCCCCCAGCCCGACGTGCTCAACTATTCCTGGCGGGACTATGGCAACCGGGTTGGCGTTTGGCGCCTCCTTGAACTCTTCGAAAGCCTGCGGCTACCCGCCGCGGTGCTGTTGAACACGAGCATCTACGACGAGTGCCCTGAAGTGCTGGCGCCCTTTCGCAGCCGCGGGGATGAGATGGTGGGGCACGGCCACACCAACTCGCAGCGCCAGGGCGATCTGACGGAGGCGGGAGAGCGGGACCTGATTGAGTCCTGCACACGGCGCATGGCGCAGCAAGAGGGCGTGGCGCCCAGAGGCTGGCTCAGCCCCTGGATTTCGGAAAGCTTCCACACACCGGACTTGCTGCAGGAGGCGGGCTATGCCTACACGCTGAACTGGTGCCAGGACGATCAGCCGGTTCGATTCAAGACCCGGGGCGGCCAGATCTGGTCAGTGCCCTATCCCCAGGAATTGAACGACATCCCGGCGATCATGGCGCGCCATGTCAGCGGCGAGGGGTTCGCCAACATGATCGTCGACTCCTATGACGAGATGCTGGAGCAGAGCAGGGCGCAGCCGCTGGTGATGGGCATCGCCCTCCATCCCTACATCGTCGGTCATCCCCACCGCATTCGCCATCTGCGCCGCGCCCTCGCCCATATCGCCACGGATGGACGGGCCTGGGTCACCACGCCGGGGGCCATTGCCGGCCATGTGGCGGGCCTGCCCGAAGCCATCGTCCGATAAGCATTTCTCGCTGCGGACCGAGATGGCCGGCCTGCGTTCGGACTGATCGGTCCGTGGCTTCACGCGAGAACTTCGCCTGCCGTTGCCTGGTGCATGCACAGAGGTGATGCCCTTGTCTTGGGCATCAAGGCTCTCCGCCCCATGGTCGCAGGCGCCATGACGCATGGCGCGGCTTCCTTCTGTTCTGCCGCAACCTTGGGTCTGGGTGGCAAGATTGTATGCAGCTTGGCATGCATCTTGCACAGGGCTTGTACCGCCCCTCCACTGGAGGCACGCGCCAAGGCAGCGAGGCTGCAGCCCCTGAAATCGCGAGGTTCCGATGGGCTGCGTTGGGCGGGAGGCAAACCAACCGGAATGATGATGAGGGGCGAGAAGCGGGGGACGGTGGAACTCCTTGCCGTGAGCAAGCGCTACGGCAACGCGCTGGCCTTGGCCGAGGTGAATCTCAAGGTTCCCGCCGGGGCTTATTGCTGCCTGTTGGGCCCCAGCGGCTGCGGCAAAACCAGCACCCTGCGGATGATTGCCGGCCACGAGGCGGTGTCCGACGGCGACATCCTGATCAGCGACAAGAACGTCACCGGGCTGCACCCCTCTGTGCGCGGCACGGCGCTGATGTTCCAGAACTACGCGCTCTTTCCTCACCTCAGTTGCCTGGACAACGTGGCGTTCAGCCTCAAGATGCGGGGTGTGGCCAAGGCGCAGAGGCAGGCGCGCGCGCTCGATCTGCTGGGTCTGGTGCAGATGGAGGCCTACAAGGACCGTCGGCCGGAGCAGTTGTCGGGCGGCCAGCAGCAGCGTGTCGCTCTGGCGCGGGCCCTGATCACCGAGCCGGAGGTTCTGCTCCTGGACGAGCCCTTGTCGGCCCTCGATCCCTTCCTGCGGGTGAAGATGCGCGCCGAACTCAGGCGCATCCACAACGAGCTGGGTTTGACCTTCATCCACGTGACCCACAGCCAGGAAGAGGCCATGGCCCTGGCCGATCTGGTGGTCGTCATGCATGGCGGGCGCATCGAGCAGGCGGGCACGCCATCGGCGTTGTTCAACCGCCCCCGCAGCGCGTTCGTGGCGCGCTTCATGGGCGGACACAACGTGCTGAGGGGCCGCGTCGAGCAGCACGCCGAGGACTTCAGCACCTTGCGAGGCCCCGATGCGCAGACCTATGCCGTACCCAGGGTTGCAGAGTCCATCGGCACGGAATTCGAGTTTTCGGTTCGCGCCGACAGGGTCAGGCTGGTCAAGCGTTCGGAAGCCGCCGCCCCCGGCGCGGCCAACGCCCTTGCGGCTGTCGTGCGTGGCGTCGAGTATCACGGCACGCAGTGGAGCATTGCCCTCGACGGCCATGCATCAGGCGAATTCACGGCCGTCACGGGCGACCGTGATTTTGCGCAGTGCCCGGTCGCCGTCGGGGACCGGGTCGTCGCCATGTGGGACGTCGAAGACGCGCACGGCCTGGGCTCAAGCCCCACCGGCCGTGATGACAACCTGCAGGAATCTCAACCTCATCCCCTCCGGCAATCTGCGCGGGATGGACGTCAAGCGCATCAAGCACTACGACGACATCGTGAGCATCTTCACCACCGGCATGCTGGACGGCAAGAAGGTGTCGACCCAGGGCACGGCGCCGTTCGAGGTGAGCTATCTGGGCGGTGAGTTCGGCAAGACATTCGCCACCAAGCCGACGGAATGGATGACCGTGGTGCCGACGGTGTACAACGCCGACACCTTGGGCATTCGTCCTGATTTGGTGAAGCGCCCCGTGACCAGCTGGGCCGATCTGCTGAGCCCGGACTTCAGGGGCAAGACGGCCATCATCAACGTGCCGTCCATCGGCATCATGGACGCCGCGATGGCGATCGAGGCCATGGGCAGGGTGCGCTATCGTGACAAGGGCAATATGACCCGCACGGAGATCGACAAGACCATCGAGATCCTCACCGCGGCCAAGAAGCAGGGCCAGTTCCGCGCCTTCTGGAAGGATTTCAACGAGTCCGTGAACCTGATGGCTTCGGGCGAGGTGGTGCTGCAGTCCATGTGGTCTCCGGCCGTGACCAAGGTGCGGGAAATGGGCATTGCCTGCAAGTACCAGCCCCTGAAGGAAGGCTATCGCGGCTGGGGCATCGGACTGGGCATCCCGTCCCGCGTGAAGGGCAAGACGCTGGACGCGGGCTACGAATTCATCAACTGGTACCTGTCCGGCTGGGCGGGGGCGTTCCTGAACCGCCAGGGTTATGACACCGCCGTGCCGAAGACGGCCAAGCAGTTCATGACCGCGGACGAGTGGGGCTACTGGATGGAAGGCAAGCCGGCCAAGGGCAGCATCCTCAGCCCCACCGGCCAGAAGGTGGACGGCCCGGGGAGCGTGCGCGACGGTGGCTCCTTCGAGCAGCGCATGGGCGCGGTGGCCTGCTGGAACACCGTGATGGACGAGGATCGCTACCTGGTGCGCCGCTGGAATGACTTCGTCGCGGCCTGAATCGCGTGCGAAGACCGCCGGGGTGGAGGGCCAGGCTTCCCGGGGTGCCCAGCGCGGCGGCGCGTCGCCGCGCTGGGCACCCTACCTCCAGGCCGCACCCATGGGGCTGGTGTTCGCGCTGTTCTTCGTGGTTCCGGTTCTGCTGGTGGTGGCCATCAGCTTCTTCGACTACCAGACCTACGAGATCCTGATCCCGGACTTCCTGCTGAGCAACTACCGGGACGTCTTTTCCTCCACCTCCACCTACGCAACCTATTGGACCACGCTCCAGTTGGGCTTCATGGCGTGGGCCATCACCCTGGTGCTGGGCTTCACGATTGCCTATTTTCTCGCCTTTCATGTGCGCAGCAGGAGCCGGCAGGTGGTCCTGCTTCTGCTGTGCACCATTCCCTTCTGGACCTCCAACGAGATACGCATGATCTCCTGGATTCCGCTGCTGGGGCGGGAAGGCGTGGTGAACTCGGCGTTGCTGGCCATGGGCGTGGTGAAAAAGCCCGTGGCATGGTTCCTGTATTCAAAATTCGCCGTGGTGGTGGGCTATGTCCATCTCTACACGGTGTTCATGATCGTGCCCATTTTCAATGCCATGATGCGCATCGACCGGTCCCTGCTGGAAGCGGCGGTGGATGCCGGAGCCAAGGGCTGGCAGGTGGTGTGGAACGTGGTGCTGCCGCTGTCCAAGTCCGGCCTCGCCATCGGGTCCATCTTCGTGATGTCCATTGTGATGGGAGATTTCGTCACGGTGAACGTGCTGGGTGGCGGGCAGGTGGCGTCGGTGGGCAAGATGATCGTCACCGATCTGTCCTCGCTGCAGTTTCCCCCGGCGGCGGCCGAATCCATGGTGCTGCTGGGCTTCGTGATCCTGCTCATCGTCGCGCTGGTGCGGGTGGTCGACATCCGCAAGGAGCTTTGAGGCCATGGCCAAGGTGAGGCGCTCCGCGAGCTTCTACGTTCTGGCGGCCGTGTTCGCCCTGTTCGTCCTCTTTCTGTACGGGCCGGTGATCGTCATCGGCGTCCTGTCCTTCCAGGGGCCGGAAGGCGGGCTCACCTTCCCCATGCGGGGGTTCTCCACCCACTGGTTTCACCAGCTCTATGCGGGCTCATCCATCGGGGATGTGTCCGGCGCTTTCGGGCGCTCGATCAAGCTCGGGCTGCTGGTGATGGTGATCACCACGGTGTTCTCCTTTCTGGCCGGTCTGGCGTTCAGGAGCCGGTTCCGGGGCGCCTCCATGTTCTTCTACATCGCGCTCGCCAGCCTTATCGTGCCATCGGTGGTGATCAGCCTGGGCATCAGCGCCATGTTCGAACTGCTGGGCTGGGACCGTTCCTGGATCACCTCGGCGCTGGGTGCCCAGCTGACCTGGACCCTGCCATTCGGCTTGTTGATCATGTTCGCTGCCTTCAACCGCTTCAACCCCGCCTACGAGGAAGCGGCGCGGGGCTTGGGGGCACGCGGCGCGAGGGTGTTGGGGGAGGTCGTCATCCCCATTCTGGCCCCCAGCCTGCTGGGGGTGGCGCTGTTCGGCTTCACCCTGTCCTATGACGAGCTGGCGCGCACTTCGCAGACAGCAGGCGCCCTGAACACTCTCCCCCTGGAATTGCAGGCCATGCAGACCAACGCCACGACGCCGGTGATCTACGCTCTGGGGACCCTCACCACCCTGCTGTCCTTCGCGGTGATTGCGTTGTCGCTTTCGCTGGCGGCCTGGCTCAGGCGCCGTCGCGCCCGCCATGGGTCGGACGCCGGTGCGGCGGCGTAGCGGCGGCAAGGACTGCGGAGCTTTGGGTCATGGCGGCGTGGCCTGGCCTGGGCGCCTGCGAGCGAGGGGCGGCAAGCTTCATGGCAGCGGCAGCTTGCGCATCGCGCCCTCGACGCGCAGGGCGAATCGCTCAGGCTGCCCGCGCTTGGCTGCGTGCATGGTTGCAGCGGGACCAGCGTCCGGATGCGCGAGGCCAGGCTCAGGCGCTGGCCAGGCCCTGCAAGGTGCGCACTGCATCACGGGCCTGTGCGCCGAGTTCGGCCATGTCCAGTCCGGGAATGGCGCCGTCGCGCACCACCACCTTGCCGGCCACCAGCAGCGCGCGCAGGCTGGCGCCGCCGCTGGCCACTGGGCCGATGGCGGGATCGTGCAGGCCGAAGTGGCGCGGTTGGTCGAGCTTGTAGATGGCGATGTCGGCGGCCATGCCGGGCGCCAGCACGCCAACGCCCTCCAGCCCCAGCACGCGGGCGCCGCCGGCCGTGCCCCAGCGCACCACATCCTCCACCGTGGCGTCGGCAGCACCGGCTTCACCGGCGCCGCCGGCGCATTCGGGCAGGGCTTCGTGGCCGCCGCGGGCGCGTGCCATCAGCCAGGCGGTGTGGGCTTCGTTCAGCATGTCGGCAGCTTCGTTCGACGCCGCGCCGTCCACCGCCAGCGAGATCGGCGTGCCGGCGTTTTCCAGCGCCCGCACCGGGGCGATGCCGCTGCCCAGGCGGCCGTTGCTCTGCGGGCAATGGGCGATGCCGGTGCCGCTGCGGCCGAGTAGGGCGATGTCGTCCGTGCTGAGCTTGACCAGATGCGCGAACCACACGTCCGGCCCCAGCCAGTCGACGCTGGCGGCGAAATCGATGGGGCTGCAGCCATGCTGGGCCATGGCGGTCTGCTGGTAGATCACGGTTTCCGACAGATGCGAGTGCAGCCGCAGGCCCAGGCTGCGGGCGTGCGCGGCGGTGTCGCGCAACTCCTGCGGCAGCATGGAGAACAGCGGCGTGGTCGGCGCCGCGACCACCCGGCGCAGGGCTTGCGGCGCGGGGTCGTGGTAGAGCGCATGCAGCCGGGTGAGATCGTCGAGATAGGCCTGCAGGGTTTCCGGCCGCATGGCCTTGGGCAGGTCGGCCTCGAAGTTGCGGCTGCAGGTGGCGCCGCCACGGCAGAGCACGAAGCGCAGGCCGAGTTTCTCGGCCTCCTCGAACAGGATGGCGGAGCCGTCGAAGTCCATCTCGGGCCAGTAGTAGTAGTTGTGGTCGGCCACCGTGCCGCAACCGGAAAGCGCCAGCTCCACCAGGCCGATGCGCGCCGCGAGGCGGAAACGCCCGGCGTTGAAGGCGGCGCGGTAGCGGTAGGGCACCGCCGCCAGCCAGGGCGTGAGCGTGGCGTCGATGCCGCCGGGCACGCCCTTGAGCAGCGATTGCACGAGGTGGTGGTGGGTGTTGACCCAGGCCGGGTAGATGACGCAGCCGCTGGCGTCGAGCACGGCCTCTCCAGGTTCCGGCGCGAGGCTGCCGATGGCGGCGATGCGGCCATCGCGGATGCGCAGGTCGGTGGCGTGCGCGCCGGCGCGGGCTTCGGCACCGGGCAGGCCGGTGAGTAGTGCCAGGGCGCCGCGAATCAGCAGGGCGGTGGAAGCGTTGGATGTGTCGGTATGGGCCATGGGAGATTGCATGTCGGGTGGCGAGCTGAGTTGTGTGGGGATGCGGGCGGTTGGGCAGCAGCCAGCCTCAGACCCGGCCCTGCGCCGCGGCGGTGAGCAGTTCGGAGAGCTGGCGGCAGTAGTTCAGGAACGGGGCGCTGACGCGCCAGTCGTCGTCACGCACGGTGGGGCCGTCGATGGCGATGTCGGCCACCACGCGCCCGGGGCGTGCCGCCATCACCACCACGCGGGTGGAGAGGAACACCGCCTCGTAGATGCTGTGGGTGACGAAGGCCACGGTCATGGCCTGCTGCGCCCACAACTGGCGCACGTCGCTGTCGAGCTTGTTGCGGGTGAATTCATCGAGTGCGCCGAAGGGCTCGTCGAGCAGCAGCAGGCTGGGGTGCGTGGCCAAGGCGCGTGCCAGCGACACCCGCATCTGCATGCCGCCGGAGAGCTCGCGCGGCCAGGCGCTGGCGAAGCTCTCCAGCCCCACCATGCCCAGCACCGCGGTGACGCGGGCATCGGCCTCGGCACGCGGGGTCTTGCGCAAGTCCAGCGGCAGCCGGGTGTTGGCGCGCACCCGCGCCCAGGGCATCAGCGTGGGCTCCTGGAACACCATGGAGAGCGACTGCTTGCCGTCGGCGCCTTCCTGCTTCTCCGAGCCCCACCACAGAATGCGGCCGGCCGATGGCGTATCCAACCCGGCGAACATGCGCAGCAGCGTGCTCTTGCCGCAGCCCGACGGCCCGAGCAGGGAGACGAACTCGCCCTGCTGGATGCGCAGCCGCACTTCGTCGAGGGCGCGGGTGCCGTTGGGGTAGGTCTTCTCCACGCGGTTGGCGAACAGCGCGGTGTTCGCGTCCGGCTGGGGTGGCGGCGGTGGCCGCATGAAGAGCGCATCGGATGCGTGCAATTCCATGAAGATTCTCGGGATCGGGTGGATGGAGTGGGGGTGGGACAAGCGATGTCGTGGCTGGGATAACCGCCAGGCTCATGCGGTGGGTGCCGTGACATCGCCTGCGCGCGTCTGGATGGGGATGGTGGGCCGCGGTGGCGCCGGGCGAAACACCTCCTCCTCGCCATGCGCCTGCAGCAGCGCCAGCAGGCGCTTGCGCATCAGCAGCCCGGGCTTGTCGGACTCCATGTGGAATTCGATGCGGCGGCGGGTGTCGATGCAGGCGTCGGGGTCGGTGGCTTCGAGAATGTCGCGGTCTTCATCGACGATGGGGCGATCCCAGTCGATCAGTTCCTGCGTGCTGCAAGCGGCCTCGGCGTCGTTGCGGTACAGCCACTGCGCCAGCATGATGTGCGCGTCGTCGATCGGCGTGGCGCAGTTGTAGATGATGTGGTGAATACCACTCTCGGGGTAGACGCAACCAAAGCGCCGCACAAACGGCAGCCACCAGCGGTTGAGCAGATGGCGTTCGGTGAACGCGCCCGTGCTGCCGGTGATGCGGTGGCCATGCGCCGGGTTGCGGATGGGCACATGGGTCTCGGCCTCGAAGCCGTCGGCCGTGACATCGAGCCGGTAGCCCGACGGTTTGGGTTGCTCGTAGATGCCGAAATTGGCCTTGTGCACATAGCTGAAGTGTGCGTTGTCGAAGGCGTTCTCCATGAAGCGCAAGGGGCTGGTGGCCCAACGCTCGTGGAATTGGAAGATGCGGCGGAACTCGGCGTCCCCTTCTTCTGGAAAGTCAGGAATCGGCGCTAGCGGTTCCTCCAGCGCGACCCAGACATAGCCGTAGCGCGCCGTGCATCGGAACGACTCGACCCGTGCCCCGGTTGGAATCACGCCTTCCGGGTTTTGCGGAACGCGCACGCATGCGCCGGTGCAGTCGTAGGTCCAGCCGTGGTAGCCGCAGACGATGCGCCCGGCCTCGTCCACGAAGCCTTTGGACAGCTGCGCGGTGCGGTGGCAGCAGCGGTCGCGCAGCGCCGCGGGCTGGCCGTCGGGGCGCTTCCATAGCACCAGTTTTTCACCGAGCAAGGTGAACGGGCGCGGGCCGGCGTCCAGCACGTGCAGGGGCGTGAGGGCGTACCAGAAGCGGCGCAGGACGGGTTGTTGGGTGACAAGCATGGAACTCTCCAGGGTTGGTGCAAGGCATCGCCATGCGCCGGAGCATGTTGTCGTAGCGGGCTGTGCAAGCGGTCGAACAGGGGTGGCTGGGCACCCGGCGCCGCCGCAGATCCCGCAGGCAGCAAGCCTGGCCGGCGCGGCTGGAGCAATGTCCCGCAGCCTGAGCTGCTGACCGCTTCTACTCACGCCATGCATGCAGCAATTTGCATGCCAGTTTTCCGTCCCGGCCGGCATCCCGGCTGCGCCGCCGAGCGTGTCCGTGGCTGGCTTCGGGAGGCATGGACAGGCCCTGGCAGCCCGACTGATCCACAACGGGGCGCAGCGCGCACCACAACATGGCGACATGCACCGCGACGCAACCCAAACCCGGGCGCTTGCCGTCGTCGCGCCCGGCTCCAGGCCGGTTTTGCAGCATCGCAGCTGGCATACCTTTTGCTGGTCGATTGCATACAGTTTGATCGCGCATCAACTTCCCGGCGCCCGTCCGCTTTGCCAACATCTCAAGGAGTGGTTCATGCAAGGTTCTCAGCCTTTGAAAACATCCAGCCCAGGGCGCCTGCGCTCGCGCCGCCTGCTGGCCGGCCTGGCACTGGTCTTGGGCCTGACGGGCCTGGCGCGTGCCGATGACCTGCCCAAGGTCACCTTCTGCACCAACTGGTTCGCCGAGGCCGAACATGGTGGTTTTTACCAGGCGCTGGCCACCGGGCTCTATAAGAAGAAGGCCGGGTTGGATGTCACCATCAAGATGGGCGGCCCGCAGATCAACGGCCTGCAGCTGCTCGGCGCCGGCAGCTGCGACTTTTATATGGGCTATCCGATGCAGGACATCGTTGCCGCCTCGCATGGACTGCCGGTGGTGACCGTGGCGGCCAGCTTCCAGAAGGACCCGCAGGCCATCATCGCGCATCAGGGCGTGAAGTCTCTGGGCGACCTCAAAGGCAAACCCATTCTGGTGTCGCAAAGCGCCAACACAACCTGGTGGCCCTGGCTGGAGAACACCTTCGGCTTCACCATGTCGCAGCAGCGCCCCTACACCTTCAGCGTCGCGCCCTTCCTGCATGACAAGAGCCTCTCGCAGCAGGGCTATATCGGCTCCGAACCGCTGATGATCGAGAAGGGTGGGGAGACGCCGAAGGTGTTCCTCATGGCCGATTACGGCTGGCCGGCCTATGCCGAAACCATCGACACCACGCAGGCCATGATCGCCAAACACCCGCAATGGGTGGCGGCATTCGTCAAGGCATCGATGGAGGGCTGGCAGTCCTACCTGGCCGACCCGGCGCCGGGCAACAAGCTGATCGTCGAAGCCGACCCCAAGGAGACGCCGGAACAGCTGGCGTTCTCGATGAAGATGATGAAGAAATACCAGCTCGTCACCGGCGGCGAAGCGGCGAGCGAAGGCATCGGCATCATGACCGACAAGCGCTGGAAGGAGATGTTCGACTTCATGGTGCGCAACAAGACGATTCCGGCCGACTTTGATTACAAGAAGGTCTACGACCTGCAGTTCATCAAGCCGCTGAAGCTGCTGCCCACTGCGGCCGACACGCACTAGGCCCGCCACGGCCATTGCGCCTCCATACGCCCGTCAAGTCGGCGCCCCGGCGCATCCAGCCCTCCTCGCTCCGCACATCCCCACGACCCGAGCATCGCCGCCATGCGCCCCAAACCCCCGCTCCATGACTCACGCCTGCTGGGCATCGCGGCCCCCGTGCTGGTCGGCCTCGTCTTCATGCTGTGCTGGCAGCTTGCGGTGGATCTGTCGCATATCCCCGCCTATCTGCTGCCCGGTCCGATCACGATTGGACAAGCCCTGGCGGCCAACGCCCCAACCCTGTTCTGGGCCTTGTGGACGACCATGAAGGTGACCTTCCTCGCCTTCTTCATCGCCACCTCGCTGGGCACGCTGACCGCGCTGCTGTTCGCGCAGAGCCGTTTGCTGGAGCTCAGCCTGTTTCCCTACGCGGTGATGCTGCAGGTCACGCCCATCGTCGCCATTGCGCCGCTCATCATCATCTGGATCAAGAACACCGAACTGGCGCTGGTGGTGTGCGCCACCATCATTGCCATCTTCCCCATCATCTCCAACACCACGCTGGGGCTCAACAGCGTCAGCGGCAATCTGGACAACCTGTTCACGCTGTACCGCGCCTCGCGCTGGCAGCGGCTGGTGCGGCTGCGCATTCCCGGCGCCCTGCCCTATTTTTTCGGCGGCCTGCGCATCAGCAGCGGGCTGGCCTTGATTGGCGCCGTGGTGGCGGAGTTCGTCGCCGGCACCGGCGGGCAGAGTGCCGGGCTGGCGTATCAGATCCTGCAGTCGGGCTACAACCTGCAGATCCCGGAGATGTTCGCCGCGCTCATCTTGCTGACGCTGGCGGGCGTGGCGCTGTTCGCGCTGATGCTGCTGCTGTCCAGGCAGGCGCTGAAGAACTGGCACGAAAGTGCCATGGATCGCTGAGCCCGGACGTGACGACAACCCGTGCTCCCAACATTGGCATGTCCCGCCTCCATGGCAGCGCTGCGCTCCTCACTGCGGAGGAGCCCATGCACGACAACGCGCCGCTGCCACCCACTGAGTTTTGAGCTTCACCCATCTGTTGCTTCACCCATCTGCTTCATCCATGCCACCGATTTCACACGACACCGGGAGAACCCACATGCATCGCAAGCGAGCTTATTCATCCAAACCAAGCGCCTTGGCTGCAGCCGCCGTTCTGGCTGCAGCTCTTGGTGCCTCCAACACCGCGCAAGCCGCCACCTGGAGCGACGCCTGGGTGCACTTTGCCTACGGCACCCGGTTTGCCGAGCCGGGCTACGGCCAAAGCATCGCCAAGCGCATCGTCGGCTTCTCCTACGCCGGGGGCGACGGCTGGGGCACCAACTTCTTCAACCTCGACGTGCTCATGTCCGACGCCGGCGACCCCGAGGCCTGCGCCGCCGGCGCCAACTCCCCCTCGTGCGCCGCCGCCGGGGCGCAGGAGCTGTACGCCGTGTACCGCCGCACCTGGTCGTACGACCAGATCAGCGGCAACAAGATTCAATGGGGCCCGATCAACGACGTGAAGCTGGCCATGGGGGTGGACTACTCGGCCAAGAACACCACCTTCGGCCCGCGGGTGCGCAAGCTGCGCCTCGGCCCCATGGTCGGGCTCGACGTGCCGGGTTTTGCCGAGGTGGGGCTGGAGCTGTACAAGGAGAGCAACCACAACGGCTTCACCCCCTACCCGCAAGGCGGCGACGTGACCTTCAACACCACCTATGTGCTGGCGGCCGACTGGGGCATTCCCTTCGCCGACGCCCAGTGGAAGTGGAGCGGCTATTTCGACCACATCGGCGCCAAGGGCTATGGCACGGTGCCGGAGACCCTGCTGTCCACCGAGGTGATGTATGACGTGGGCAAAGCGCTGTATGGCGCGCCCAACAAGCTGTGGGCCGGTGTGCAGTACCAGTACTGGCGCAACAAGTTCGGCAACCCTGCGTCCACCACCCCCGGCGCCAAGGCCTCCACGCCCATGATCCGGGTGGAATACCACTTCTGAAGCGCAGAGATCGGGAACAAGCCAAGACACCCAGGCCGGCGCAGCAATCATTGCACTGACCTGAACTCAGCTCGCAGCAGAGCATGACCGCCGCTGACGCCCACGGCACGCGAGCTTGAAGACTTTTGCAGAGCCTGCCGTGGCGAAAGTCGTTTTCATGTGATTGCTGGAAGGAACCATGATGAACGACTTGCTCGCCACGCTCATGCCCTACGCGATGAACTGGGCCGATCTGCTGTTGCGCTGGCTGCACGTGATCGCGGCCATCGCCTGGATCGGCTCGTCCTTTTACTTCGTCTGGCTGGACAACAGCCTGGAGCCGCCCCAAGCCCCGGACCTCAAGGCCAAGGGCGTGGACGGCGAGTTGTGGGCGGTGCACGGCGGCGGCTTCTACAACCCGCAGAAATACAGGGTGGCGCCCAAGGATCTGCCGCAGCATTTGCATTGGTTCTACTGGGAGAGCTACACCACCTGGCTGTCGGGCTTCGCCCTGCTGTCGGCGCTCTACCTCTATCACGCCGGGATTTTCATCGTCGATCCGCATGTGTACGCCTGGTCGCAGCCGGCCTGGGCCGGGGCGGCGCTGCTGGGCTTTCTGGTGGTCGGCTGGTTGGTCTACGACGGGATCTGCCGCCTGTTCGGCCAAGGCAGGAACGGTGACCGCACCGTCGGCATCCTGGTTGCGGTGTATATGGTGATTGCCGCCTGGGCGGCCTGCCATCTGTTTGCCGGTCGCGTCGCCTTTCTTATCACCGGCGCCATGATGGCGACGATGATGAGCGCCAATGTGTTCTTCTGGATCATCCCCGGCCAGCGCCGCGTCGTGGCGGCGATGCGTGCCGGGCAGACACCCGACCCGATGGACGGCAAGCGCGGCAAACAGCGCAGCGTGCACAACACCTACTTCACCTTGCCGGTGGTGTTCGCCATGCTGTCGAACCACTACAGCTTCGTCTACGACGCGAAGAACAACTGGGTCGTGCTGGTGCTGATGATGCTGGCCGGCGCCCTCATCCGCCAGTTCTTCGTGCTCAAACACAAGGGCGCGTGGAAATGGCGGTACTGGGGCGTGGCGGTGGTCATCATCCTGGGGGTGGCCGTGGCGCTCGCGCCCAAGCCGCAACCCGCCCTGGCACAAGCCAGGCCGGTGAGTTTCGCCATGGTGCAGCGCATCGTGCAGCAGCGCTGCCTGCTTTGCCACGCCGGTGCCGCCGCCAGCAAAGGCGTGCGGCTGGACTCGGCACGGGGCATCGTCAGCCACGCGCAGGACATCTACCAGCAGGTGGTCGTCACCCGCGCCATGCCGCTGAACAACGCCACGCAGATCACCGATCTGGAGCGCGCCGAGATCGGGCAATGGGTGAAGGATGGCGCCAAGCCCTGACCGCGCCCGATTCCACACAGTCCGTCCGACAACGATTCCAAGGAGACAACGATGGCTGAAGCATCCATTGAGTATCAGGCCCCAGGCGAGCCGCATCCGGTCGATGCGGTGCTGCCTGCGGGCAAGCTCGTCGCGCTCGGCATCCAGCATGTGCTGGTGATGTACGCCGGCGCGGTGGCCGTGCCGCTCATCATCGGTTCGGCGCTGAAGCTGCCGGCGGAGCAGATCGCGCTGCTGATCACGGCCGACCTGTTCATTTGCGGCATCACCAGCATCATCCAGTCCCTCGGCCTCACGCCCTGGTTCGGCATCCGCATGCCGGTGATGATGGGCATGACCTTCGCCGCGGTGACGCCGATGATCGCCATCGCCTCCGCACCCGGCATGGGCTTGCAGGACATTTTCGGCGCCATCATCGCCGCCGGCCTGTTCGGCATGCTGATCGTGCCCTTCGCCTGCCGACTCATCAGCTTGTTCCCGCCGGTGGTCACGGGCTCGGTCATCACCATCATCGGCATCTCACTCATGCAGGTGGGCATCCAATGGGCCGTCGGCGGAGCCTGGCTCAAGCCCATGATTCCCGACACTTCGGCGCAAGCTGCAGCCGGCGCCATGGTGCCCAACCCGGCTTACGCCTCGATGGAAAACCTCGGCATTGCCCTGTTCGTGCTGGTCGTCATCCTGTTCATCAGCAAGTACGGGCGCAACTTTCTGAAGAACATTTCGGTGCTCGTCGGGCTGGTGGTTGGAAGCGCCCTGGCGGCGGCACTCGGACTGATGCACTTCAGCCAAGTGGCCAAGGCCGACCTGTTCCACCTCGTCATGCCCTTCCAGTTCGGCGCGCCCAAGTTCGCCATCGGCCCCATCGTCACCCTGTGCGTGGTGGAACTGGTCGTGTTCGTCGAATCGGCCGGCATGTTCTTCGCGCTGGGCGACATCGTCGGCCGCAAGGTGGGCCGCGCGGAGCTTGGCCGCGGCTTGCGGGTGGACGCGCTGGGAACCATCCTCGCGGGCATGTTCAACACCTTCCCGACCACCTCGTTTTCGCAGAACATCGGCCTGGTCGGCATGACCGGGGTGCGCAGCCGCTGGGTCACGGTCACTGGCGGCGTCATCATGGTTTTGCTCGGGCTCATCCCCAAGCTCGGCGCGCTGGTCGCGGCCATTCCGCAACCGGTTCTGGGCGGCACCGGCATTGCCATGTTCGGCATGGTCGCCGCCACCGGCATTCGCATCCTGAGCGAGGTGGACTACAAGACCAACCGCAACAACCTGCTCATCGTTGCGCTGGGCATCGGCTTCGGCATGATTCCGCTGGTGGCGCCGCAGTTTTTCATCCACTTTCCCAAGGTGCTGGAGCCCATGCTGCATAGCGGCATCCTGCTCACCGCCGTGGTGGCTTTCGCGCTCAACCTCTTCTTCAACGGCATGGGCCGGCTGAACGCCGAGGGATTGCGCGAGCTTGAACACGCTACCGAGGACGCCGCCAGGCTGCGCTGACCCGAGTCAGAAAATTGCAGGCTTGCCCCGCTCGATGCGGGGCTTTTTGATGTCACGTGGAATGCAGCGTTGAAATCGCCCATCGGCGATGAGCGCGGCATCGGCGTCCGAAAATTGGAATCCGGGCTTGAGACCGGACAGGCCATCTGGCGGCTTGCCGGCCAATTCCGTCCGTTCCACGTTGCCCGATACCATCCGCTGGAGCGTCGGCTCCACCCCCAGACCTGCCGACGTGCCCTGGAATGAACTGCGCCTCACAGGCGTGCAGGCATTGCGTTGCGAAGAACGGATGAGTATTGCATGGACACAAGGAAATCACCTGTGGTGACCCGCATATCGACATCAAGCCCGGAGTGGAGCGCGGAGGCGGATCGCGTCAGGCGGGCCATGCGCTTAACCGCTGAACTGAACAAGCTTGCCTTCGACGATGCCATCAGGGTCAGGGAGGTCTTCAGCGAGTTGACTGGTCAGGAAGTCGACGAGACCTTCAGCCTGATTCCGCCGTTCTATACCTCTGGCGGACGCAAGATACGGGTCGGGCGCAAGGTGTTCATCAACCAGTGCTGCACCATCTACGACATCGGCGGGGTGGACATCGCCGACCTGGTCATGATCGGGCCGAACGTGAACATCATCACCGCTGGCCACGCGCTGGAGCCGTCGCAGCGGCGTGCCTACATCGAGGCGAAACCAATCATCATTCAAAGGAACGTCTGGATCGCCACCGGCGCGACGATCCTTGGCGGCGTCACCGTGGGGGAGAATTCAGTGGTTGGAGCAGGAGCTGTGGTCACCAAGGACGTTCCGCCCAACACCCTCGTGGCGGGCGTGCCGGCAACCGTCATTCGCTCCTTGGAACAAGACGGCGCCGACTAGGCCCCTGTTTCCACGCCCGGGCACTCACGCTTCGCTTCTCTGTGCAGTGGTGGCGTGTTCGGCCGCTTCACCCTGACACCTGACGGTGATGGTCGGACAGTGTGTGGGACTGCTCCGGGTCGACAGCACCCGTTGACGGGGGACGACCGGTTGTTCGCCTGGGATCACAATCACCTCCATGTGAACGTCTGTTTCGGCTGAATTAGGGCGACGCTGAACCAGTCCCGCGTGCGCATCGCATCCCCGCCTCGGGCGGTCTGCGGCGTTGCAAATCCGCGCCATAGCTTGGGCTATGGCTGTGGTTTGCGCCTTGCATCCCATCCCGATGCAAGGCGCGCTGCATCACGGGAACTTGTTCAGCGTCGCCTTAG
>NZ_JBTRXV010000075.1:0-21774 GCF_054608695.1 Thiomonas sp. | reverse complement strand
ACGACCACGAAGCGCTGATTATCACCCGCAACGGACAGCAGTCCGTGGTGATGCTCTCACTCGAAGACTACAAGGCGCTGGAAGAGACCGCCTATCTTCTGCGCACGCCCGCGAACGCGAAGCGCCTTCTTGCAGCGGCCACCCAACTGAACGCTGGCAAGGGCGTTGAGCGGAAACTGGCTAAGTGAAACTGGTTTTCGCAGATGAAGCATGGGAAGACTATCTGTATTGGCAGAAGCAGGACAGGAAGATGGTGGAGCGGATCAACAAGCTGATTCGCGAAATCCAGCGAGAGCCATTTAGCGGCGTGGGCAAGCCCGAGCCACTGAAACACGCTCTCTCAGGATTTTGGTCACGCCGGATCACGGATGAGCACCGCATGGTGTACCGGGTTGAAGGCGACCAACTCCAAATAGCCCAATTGCGTTTCCACTACTGAGGGCTCAGCCTAGGCAGGCGAACCCTTTTATGCAACCGCAACCGCCACCTCCCGCATCACCGCCGCCGCCTGCGTTGCCGCGTCCCAGGTATGGCGCGCCGCCCATGGGATCATTCCTCACCCATGGCCCTCTCGAATTTGCTGATATCGTCCCGGAAGGCTTTTAACAGAGCGAGCGCGTCTTCCGTTAATGCAAGGATTCGCTGCCGGTCCAGCACGCTTCCGTAGATATTGCGCTCTCGATGCCGGAATGCCCTGAATATATGGAGCGCATTGGCTGTGTCGTGGGAGAGCACCGCCGGACGGTCTTCGGTGGCGATCTCCATCTGGTCGATCAGGTCTTTGTGCCAGCTATCCCCTTTTGGGCTGAATTCGTCCACATTGGCGGCGATCCTTTGCAGGCATTTCTCCATTCCGCCGTAGAGTTTCTCGATGGTGGAGGCCATGGCGATATAGACAATTTGATCCAGTTGTGGGTGGACGGCGGGCAGATCTTTATGGAGCGCGTCTTGCGCCGAGAGCAGGTAGTTGGACTCCCGCACGACGTCATTCAGTTCCTTGTCGAGGAGAATGAACAGGGGATGCCTACTGATCACTCCACCGCACCTCGTCGGCGTATACCACGTCAAACGGAATGTCTTGCAGCACATCCTCCACTACGCTCTCCAGCGTATATCTCTGCGAGGGGTCCGCCAAGCGCTCAATGAGGAAATCCACATCCGAGTGCGCCTGGAAGCGGCCTTCCGCCAACGAGCCGATGATCTGCACCTTGATGCCCATATTTTGTAATCTATCGACAGCAGTCGCGGCCCTCAGCAGGGCAGTTGCACGGCGCTGCTCGGCATGTTTCCGCAGAATGCGTTCGAGCCTGGTCATAGCCTCTCTCTTCTCCATGGGTTACCTCCCCGGCCCTAGCGGTCTTTTCCGCAATCGTCTGCACATCGTTACGCCGTGACACCGGCAAGCAACGCTTTGATCAATTTAGCCATTATGGGTTCAGTCTAGGCAGGCGAACCATTGTATGCAACCGCCACCACCGCTCTAACGCCCCACCACTTCCCGCATCACCCCCAACACCTGCGTCGCCGCCGCCTCCCAGGTATAGAGCGCCGCCCGCGCCGGGCCTGCCGCCGCCAGCCGGGCCCGCAGCGCATCGTCCTCCGCCAGACGCCGCATCCCCGCGGTGATGGACCCCACATCCAGCGGGTCGCAATAGAGCGCCGCATCGCCGCAGACCTCCGGCATGGCCGTAACATTGCTGACCAGCACCGGACAACCCGCGGTCATGGCCTCCACGAGCGGCAGGCCGAAGCCCTCGTACAGCGATGGATATACCAGGGCCAAGGCACGGCGGTACACGGCGGGCAACAGTTCGTCGCGCAGATAACCCAACATCCGCACCTCGCCGCGCTCGATCATGGGCGCCAATAAGGGGGCCAAAGCGCTCTGCTGCCAGCCCATCTGTCCGACCAGGACCAGGGGATGCCGCTGCCGGATCGGTTCCGGCAACGCGGCATAGGCCGGCAGCAAGGCCGCCAGGTTCTTGCGCGGCTCCAGGGTGGCCAGGAAGAGAAAGTACGGCCGCCCATCTCCCGTGAGCAGGGCATTGAGCGCGGTCTCCACCTCGGCGCGGGGGGATACGGCCAAACGGGGGTCGATGCCCGGATAGACGACGTGCAATTTCCCCGCCGCTTCCGGGAAATGGGACAATACTTCCTGTTCCGTGAATCGCGAGTCCACGATTACCGCGCAGGACCGGGCGATGGCGGGGCGAAGCTGCCGCGCCATGAAAGCGACCCGCTTCGGCGGGTGCATTTCCGGATAGCGGAGATGGGAAAGGTCATGGATGACCAGGGCCGTAGCCGCCCGGGCGGGGGGCAGGATGAAATTGGGGCCGAAAACCACATCGGGCCGCCATTGCCGGGACAGCCGGGCGAGCTGCCAGCGCTGCAACTGGAATTGGGCCAGCCGGCCCATGGGAATCCGCTGCCGCCAGCGCGGCTTCTGGCGGGTGAGCAGGCCCACCGGACGGGGCGGGCTATCGGCAACCCCCTGGGCGGTGAAGTAGCGGACCTCCACACCCGGAGCCGACGCCAGGTACTGCGCCATGGCGGCGGCGTAATGGCCGATGCCGGCCCGCGTACCGCGCAGGGTGCTGGCCTCGATGGCAATGCGCAGAGGCTCTTGCCGGGGACGCTGGGCGGAGCACCGAAGGGGCGACAGTAGAGCCGCCGGGGGAGGCTGATGCCGCAGGGCAGTGGCCATGGCCAGGATGTTGCGCCATTTGCCCATAGCAGCCCTGCGGGCGATACGCGCCGTCATGCCGATAGCCATGGCGACGCGGGGGAAGGGGGCATGGCGCTGCATGAAGCAGTCTACCGATGTGGTCACATAGTAATCCTTGAGCGGATGGGTGCGGCCCAGGCTGGATGAGGTACGATGCCAGATCAGCGATTGCTCCGCCACGGCGAGCTTCCAACCCGACCGCCGCAACCGGAAGCACAAATCCGTGTCTTCCCAGTACATGAAAAAAGTGTCTTCATCAAAGAGACCACCCTGGGCTAGGGCCGCACTCCGCAACAACAGGCTACACCCCGTAAGATAGTGCAGCCGTTCCGCATCAACCGAGCGGCGATGATGATGGGTAACACCCAAGCGAAGGTGTACCTGTCCGCCGCCCCAGGTCTGGATACGTTCCGGACGCTCCAAGTCATAAATCACCGAACCCACGGCCCCCACTTCCGGGTCGCTTTCCATCGCGTCGATCAACAAGCGCAGGACATCGGGGTGGGAAATGGCATCGGTATTCAGCAGCCAGACATAATCCGCCCGCCGTTCCAGGGCATGGCGGATACCAACGTTGCTCCCGCCGCCAAAGCCTAGATTACTTCCTGTCTCAAGTATCGTTACCGGCAATTCCAGAGGGACTGTGGCCGCCCGGATACGGGCAACGCTGTCATCCGTAGAACCGTTGTCTATGACGACGATATGGGGTTGCACACCGCGCAAGTGTCGTAATGACCGCAAGCAGCGGATAGTATCGGTGGCGTTGTTCCAGTTGAGGAGGACGGCATAAACCGCCATGCCGTTATTCATTTCATCCCTTCGGCAACGGTGGATCGCATCAGCGGGGACGGAATACCCAGGCGCGGGATGCGGAAAAATTGAAGACAAGACCCGCCAAAAAGACTGCGGCTACCACCAACTCTGGTTCATTCGAGAACAACGCCATAGCCAGAACAACATACACGCCGTTATTATTAATCCGGCCCTTAAATATCCAACATGGCATATCGCGCTGCCGGGCGGTGGAAGTAGCGGGCGATTTGTCCGGCATCTGCCTTGGGTCGTTCATAAAGGCCGTGGCCTTCTCCAGGAGACTAGCTTTGTCCGTGCTAACCGGACCACTGCGTAGAGCGGTTTTGAAGCCCCGGTTGAGGTATTCATCGGGGTTGGATTCCGGCGCATAAGGAGGCAGAAGCACGAGCTCGATCCGATCCTGCTTGTCCGCCAACCAGGCGGTGACGATCCTGGCATGATGAACCCGGAGATTGTCCACGACGAGAAAGATTTTTTGCGATGCACCGTCGATGAGCCTGCCGAGAAAGTCGATGGAGTGCTCGGCGTGAATGCCGCTTTCATGATCTGGAAGGCGATCTCTCCCTTGGGCGAGATGGCGGAGATCATAAAGAGACTGGTCCAGCGGGCCGGAATTTCCAGCACCGGGGTTTGCCCTCGGGGCGCGTAGCCGATTGTTTGCGCAGACGCAATACCATCTGCCGCAGCAGGTTCCTCCCTTCTACCGTCAGTCTGCGCACGTCGATCCGTTCCATGCAAGGCATGATAACACATTATTATCGGATATTTAAGGGCCTTATTAATAACAGCGTCTCGCTGAGATCGTGCCCATAGAACACATTGTCACCGAGGACCAGTGCAGAAGGTGCGCCGGCCAGGAAATCCTCGGTAATAATCAGCGCCTGCGCCAAACCCTCGGGGGTGGAGATGACCAGCATCTCGCTGATACCCGCCAACATCAGGGTGGCCAGCGGACAATAGATCAGCGGTTTGTCATAAACCGGCATGAGCTGCTTGCTGACCTCCTGAGTGAGCGGACACAGGCGCGTGCCGGAACCATCGGCGAGAAGTACGCCCTTGCGAAAATGCGCCATGATAATTCCTTAGCCTCACACCGCTGGCAACCGGTATCACCGGAGACGAAAGACTAAAGCCCGAGATGCTGTAAAGTTGAAGACAAGGCCAGCCAGAGAACCCGCCGCAACCGCCAGAACAGGTTCTTTTGAGAACAACGCTATGGTCAAAACCAAAAGCGCATACACACCGTTATTGACCACCGCGCCAACAGAGTTGGCCGCCACATAATGCAGCCACTCCCGTAGCCAGTAGGGGCTGGCGCGGTGGGCGAAGGTGAACCGCCGATTCAATAGCCAAGTCACGGTCACCGCCACAGTGAAGGCGACAGCTTGCGCTGTGATGGGATCTACACCTACTCTGGTAAATATCCATACAATGCTGGCGTCCACAAGGAATCCGGCCACACCGGCAAGAGAAAAAAGGACAAGCTCGGTTTTAGGAGATCGCATAACTAACTGGCCGACTCATCGGTGCTACTAGCCGCATGGCTTTCTCGTTCCAGAGACGTTTGATAAGCACTATATTGCAGATAGGTGAGCATCTTTGCCTCTCGACGTCCACGAGTGACCGTGTCGAGGATAAACCCGGTCGTAATACTCAAAAATGCCACCAGCATAATTCCCATAGCCAAAACCGTAGTTGGAAGGCGCATTACCAAACCCGTTTGGAGGAACTGGAGCACCACTGGAATACCCAGTGCCAGGGAGATCAACACCAATACCAGCCCAATCCATGAAAAAAACTGCAATGGCCTTTCATGCTTGAACAAAATGCTAATCAACCAGAGAATACGTAGTCCATCCCGATAGGTATGCAGCTTACTTTCTGACCCTTCGGGCCGACCACGGTAGCTCCCTTCCACATGCGCCACGGGCATGGGGATAACTCCAGAGCGTGGACGGTGAGCTCCGTCTCGATGTCGAAGCCTCCAGATAGCGCCGGAAAGGATTTGACAAAGCGGCGTGACAACACCTTGTAGCCGGACAGCATATCCTGGACGCGATTCCCGAAGATATACCGAACCATCTCGGTCAGCATCCGGTTACCGAAGCGGTGGCCCGTGCGGTAGGCCTCCTGTTCCGTCTCACGACGGATACAGTTCACCAGATCACAGGGGTCTTCCATGGCCAGACGCAACATCTGCGGCGCGATTTCGGCATCATAAGTATCGTCACCATCCACCAGAATATAGAAATCGGCCTCTATGTCCCGGAACATCCGCCTCACCACATTGCCCTTTCCTTGCATGTCTTCACAACGAACAATAGCACCAGCTTCGGCAGCTTTGACTGCAGTGTCATCCTGAGAGTTGTTGTCATAGACATAGATAGTTACTTCCGGCAAGGCGCGACGAAAATCCTTAACCACTTTGGCGATGGTAAGCGACTCATTGTAACAGGGAATCAGGATCGCGATTTCTGGCGCGCGGCCTGCTCGCCACGCTAACTTCTGCTCTTCATTCCTCATGATGTTTCGTTCCCTATTTTCTGATTCTGAAATCGCGATCGAAAAAATGTTCGGTAACTTTGCCAAAGCAACCCGACTAGCCCAAGAAAAAAAGCCATCCATGCATAATCAACATAAGGAGGCGCGAATTGAAAGTGGACCTCGTTCCTTCCTACTCCCAAAGGAATGGTCTGGAATATTTCTTCATGGGCAGAGACTGCCACACTCGAACCGTTTACGGTAGCAGACCAACCTGGCATATAGAGCTCCCGGCGTAGTAGCGTAGAAGGAGTGCTGCACTGAGCCATTACAGCGTTTCGCGTTTCCTTGGAGAGCGAACAGTTTCCATGCAGCATAGTGTAATAGGGGGCCGGATGAGGCAGTTCCCATATATCCAGCAATGCGTCAGAATACACCTTGCGGAGTCCCTGCAAAGCCAAAGCGCTATCGGCTGTCTCTAAGGACAATTGAAGGGCCTTGCCGGGCAAAGGTCCCTTTGGTCCAATGACTGCCTGTTTATCATCCAGCGCCTGCGGCCAAAGCCAGAGCGCCTCAGGCTTGGTGCTGTCTATGTGAGTGAATGAGATCGTAAGGGCTTCCCCGGCCTTCACCTGCAGAGGCCTTTTGAGGGGGATACTGAACGAACTATTATCACTGGATTGAGAAAGCGGTCTGCCCCCAATCACGCAGTCATTGGTACCCGTACACGCTTTCACCGTCAGGTTACCATTTGCGGTGTTTCCATAGTTTCCCTGAAAGACGCTCACCGCGATTACAGGAGCGTTGTTTTTCATGTTTGTAGGCATATTAATTTTGACTGTTACTGTCGCATAATTGCCTAGCGCAAGCGGATTATTCCCGCTACTATTGGTCGGAAATGATATGCTCGGAAGAAGTGATTGCCCTTTATTGGTGATCACATAAAGAACGCCAAGCTCCTCGTAATTTTTTACAAACCGGAGGAACTCCTGAACTCCGACATCAGTTCCGTAAGCTGGAGCCCAAAAGACTACCTCTGAGTACTTCGGCAACAGGGTAAATATTTTATTATTTAAGAAGTTGGTAAAATTTGATGCGATTGGCAAGTAATTATAGTTTATGCTAGCGACTCGGAAATATGCGCCATAATTAGGTTGAATTGGACCTAAGCTATAAATACGCGAAAGACCCAGGTGTGTGCGCAAATAATGGATCGCAGGTTTGTCCACCTGCCCAGGATGAACGCCAGACAACTCAGGTACCATGAATAATACAGCACTACCTAGAACCACCATAACGGCCAGAGCCCAGCGCCTTCGTTCCCCCTTCCAACAAAACCAGATCAGTAGGACAAGCGAGAGGCCCATGACCGCCCAGAGGGTGGCCACTCCTATCAGCATCCCCATCTTTTCGATTTGCCCCGCCGGCCAGCCCCATGATGCACGCCAAGGCCAGGCTATGGATGCTGCCAAAGCCAAAGCCCCCAGCGTCCACGCCAGCGGCCAGCGGAGCCTCGGCAAGCCCTGACGTAGATCATTCAGCGCCATGGCGGCGAGGATGCTCAGTGCCATCTCCCAGCTAGGCGGAGCATACCGGTAGAACGCGGCATCCTGCATAAGGGGGATGTGGTTCATGATCTCCATCGCTGGGGTAAATCCGAAACTTTTAGCCCAAGCGAGAATTACCCAGCCGAGCAGTAGCCAGCGCAGGCCCCGTTCCCCACCACTTGCCATGGCTCCCATACAGGCAAAGAATACTAGGAGAATCTCGGCATAACCGCCCACATTCTCCCACACATCGCCGAGCACCTTGCTCCCCGCCGTGTGAAATATCGGGCCATACACATAGGGTAGATAAAGATTGGAAAGTGCTTGAATGGGTAAAAATGCTTCACCAAAAACATGTGACGCAAGGCTGTTGGTGGTCAAAAAATAGTCAAAAAATGCCACCAGCAAAGGCGCCGCGAACAGCAACC
Source organism: Thiomonas sp. (assembly GCF_054608695.1). Lineage (NCBI taxonomy): Bacteria > Pseudomonadati > Pseudomonadota > Betaproteobacteria > Burkholderiales > Thiomonas > Thiomonas sp. The sequence goes on along the minus strand of NZ_JBTRXV010000075.1, from coordinate 13,780 downwards.
CTATCAGGCCTCCATACATCACCCGTCCGGCGAAACGCCAGCGCCGCTGCTCCCCGAAGAAGCGGTAAAGCGCCCATGCCAGCGCCAACAGACCATTGATATAAGCCGCCTCGGGGAATCCAGCGAACAGGGAACCGGAGATGGCTAGACCAATCCACAGAATGGCCGACGCGCCGTTCTCTTTGCGTGCCCGCTCTATTCCGTAAAGCAGTAACGGCAGAAATGGGATCGTATTAATAACAGCTATGGGCCCAGGTAGCCATGCGAATGTTCCATTTAGAGCGTAAAGAGCCCCACCGGTTAGTGCGGCCAAGCGCCCCAGATTCAGTTCCCGAAGCAGAGCGAATGTGGCAAATCCTGCAAGGATTTGCATACTAATCTTGAGCCACAACACACCATTATGGAGCAGCAACAAAAGGGCAAATGGCAGAAAGAATGCATTGGGCTGCATTTCACCAGCCAACGGCAACCCAATACCAGAGAAAGGATTCCACCATGGTAGTGTACCATGCAGCCAATCTTCGGCGGCTAGGTGGCCTAATGCCTGGCTTGTAATCCCGACGTTGGGATCAATATAGGGCAAACCGGGTAGTAGGCCACTATATGTTCCAAATGTAATGCCAGAAGCAAACCAAATCGGATTGGTACTCAACCCAAAAATAAGCAATGGCAACTCAACCAAAAAAGGGAGCAGGATAAGAAAAATAATCGGAAGCCACGAATGACGATCAAGCCACTCTGGGGCTGCGACTTTGCCTTGTACTTCCTGAGCTTTTTCATCGTCGGCCGGCCGAAACTGCCCCGCATTCCAAAGACTCATAAACCGTTCTCCATCACATGCAGTTCAAACTGGAGCGCGCGATCCTCATGTCCCGGTATCTGAGCCCCCAGCGTTCATTCAGGCGATAGGTCCATAACGCCACCGGATGCGTGGCGCCTTCCAGCCGAAGTTGGAAAACAAGCGATCCTGCCCCTGCAAAGGCATCTCACCTTGGGTAAACGCCATCGTCAGCATGACATTCTCCTGCGATCCGATCAATTTGGGCGTGGGCGTGTGCGCTATGCCCGTCGTTGTCTTGCAGGCGTAGAACCAAAGCCCCATTGGATGCTCCCCCATTGTTGCCTATCAGTATCGAGATCCCGCTTAGTTAGTATTCCGCGAAGCCATTGGGGTACGGGGAAACTGCCCATATGGTGAATGCGTTGTGCAAGAGCGCCTTCACCCGCAAAGACCGCACTAGCCTGGCGGCATACCTGATTTCAGCGGGTATGCGCTATACGTACATCAAGAAAGGTCACCACGCACTTGCTTCGCTTAACTTAACCTTGTCTTGAACTCCTCCACCGTGAGAATGCGCGAAGCGCTCGCGTCCCGTAGGCGCTGACTTCCGCCTGACGGGCCACCATGCGCTTGTCTCGCCTAAACCGACACCAGTTCCCGCATCACCCCCAACACCTGCGCCGCCGCGTCCTCCCAAGTATAGCGCGCCGCCCGCGCCTGGCCCGCCGCCGCCAGTCGGGTACGTAGCGAATCATCCTCCACCAAACGCCGCATCCCCTTGGTGATGGACCCCACATCCAGCGGATCGCAATAGAGCGCCGCATCGCCGCAGACCTCCGGCATGGCGGTCACGTTGCTCACCAGCACCGGGCAACCCGTGGCCATGGCCTCGATGGGCGGCAGACCAAAGCCTTCGTAGAGGGAAGGGTAGACCAGCGCCAGCGCGCGGCGATAGAGGGCCGGCAGCAGTTCATCGCGCAGATAACCCAGCATCCGCACCTCGCCGCGCTCCACCATCCCCGCCAGAACTGCGGCAAAATTACTCTCCTGCCAGCCCATCTGCCCCACCAGCACCAGCGGGTGCGCCCCACGGATGGTGCCCGGCAAAGCCGTATAGGCCGCCAGTAAACCCGCCAGATTCTTGCGCGGCTCCAGCGTGGACAAAAAGAGAAAAAAGCGCCGCCCATCCCCCCCCAGCACCCCATCCAGGGCCGTCTCCACCTCCGCAGCCGGAGCCACGGCAAAACGCCCGCTGATACCGGGATACACCACATGCGTCCGCCCCGCCGCCTCCGGGAAATGATGCAACAATTCCGCTTCTGTAAAGCGCGAATCCGTCAGCACCGCCCGTGCCCGAGCCAGCGCCGGTCGCAAGTGGTGGTTCAAAAAGGCCACGCGGGCAGGCGGGTGTACCTCCGGATAGCGGATATGGGAGAGATCGTGCACCACCAGGACAGACGGCGCCTTGGCAGGCGGCAGGACAAAGTTGGGCCCCAGGATGAGATCCGGCCGCCAACGTCTTTCCAGATGCGCCAGTTGCCGCCCCTGCAAAGCCCACTGCAGCTCCCGACCCATGGGAATGCGCTTACGCCAACGGAGCAACCGGGGAATGCGCAAACCCGCCGGCCGTGGCGGCTCCAGCGCCCAGGAACGCGCCGTAAAGTAGGCCAGAGTCGCCCCCCCATCGGCCACCAGTTGCTGACAAAGCGCAGCGCTATAATGCCCAATCCCCGCCAGCCGCCCCGATAGCGTATTGGCATCCACGGCCACGCGCAGCGGCCCAGGGCCCGGCGGTCCCGCGTCCATGACCGGGGACAGCGAAAGGTCGCAAGGCCCATCCCCCAGCGCGGAAACGATCGCCCGCACATTGCGCCACTTACCCCACAGGAACCGCCGCACAATGCGCCCCAACGCACCCAGGGCCATCGCCAGGCGCGGCCAGGGGGCGTAGCGCCGCAAAAACCGGCGGGAGGAGGCCGTGACATAATAATCCTTAAGGGGATTCGCGTGCCCCAGGCTGGAAGACCGCTGATGCCAGATCATGGCGTCGCCCGCCACCGCCAGCTTCCAGCCCTGATCGCGCAGGCGAAAGCACAGGTCCGCATCCTCCCAATACATAAAAAAGGTATCGTCATCAAAGAGACCAACGCGCTCCAGCGCCTCGCGGCGCAAGAGGATGCTGGCCGCCGTCAGGTAATCGAGGCGCCGCGCCGCCACCGGCCAACGACGATGCCGCGCCACTCCCACCCACCACCAAACCCGCCCCCCACCCCAGGTCTGCACCCGCTCCGGCCGCTCCATGTCATAAATCACCGAGCCCACCGCCGCGACGTCCCGATCCCCCTCCATCACCCGCAACATCGCCTGCAGGGCATCGGGATGGGGCACCGCGTCATTATTGAGCAGCCACACGAACTCCGCCCCCCGCTCCAGGGCCAGGCGCATCCCCCAATTGCAACCGCCCCCAAAGCCCAGATTCCGCCCCGTCTCCACCAGATCCACCGCAAGGCCCCAGCGTGCGATGCCCGAGCGCAGCCGTTCCAGGTCCGCCGGCTTCGATCCATTGTCCACCACTATCACCCGCGCCTGCTCCCCACGCAGACCCGCCACCGCCCGCAGGCAACGGAGGGTGTCGGCGGCGCTGTTCCAGTTGAGCAGGATGATGTACCCCGCAGCCTGATCCAAGCCGTCCCTATCAGTCATGTAAAAGCCTCACGAAGCCATGGAGCACGCAGACATCTGATCGCCTGGCGGGATAGCGCCGCTTCACCACCAACCTAGCCTGCGGCTATGGTTGGAGCACTGCGACGCAATCTGGTGGCAAGCCCCGGCAACGAGACCGCCTCCACGCCATGAGGAAGCGGAAAATGTTCGTTGCCGGGATACACCACAAAACGGCGAGACACCCCGATGTCCTCGCACCCTGTATAAAAACCCCGTTCCGGACGCGGCGCCATGCTACGTTTGACCTCTACAGCCCATTGCTGACCATTGGGCAGACCCAATAACAGATCAATCTCCGCACCCCCACTGGTCCGGTAATAGTATGCTTGCGTGCCTTCCGGTGCGCTGTCTATCAGGTTCTCGATCGCAAAACCTTCCCAGCTCGCGCCTACCACGGGATGCGCAAACAGCGATTCCATGTCCGGGATGCCCAACAGCGCATGCAGCATACCGCTGTCCCGCCAATACAGGCGTGGCGCCTTGACCAGTCGCTTTCCCACATTGGCGTGCCAGGACGGGACCCTGCGGGCGAGCAACAAGTCGACCAGCAGATCGATATATCCACCTGCGGTTTTGGCATCTACGCCGATGTTGCGGGCGAGTTCGGCCACATTCAGCGGCGCGCCCTGGCGATGCGCCAACATGGTCCAGAACCTGCGCAATGTCTCGGCAGGGATCCTTGGCCCGAATTGCGGGACGTCCCGTTCCAGGTAGGTCCGAATGAAATCCCGCCGCCAGCGCAGGCTCAATGAGTCACTGGCTGCCAGCAGGCTTTCAGGAAACCCTCCCCGCAGCCACAGACGCTCTGTGGAAGCCCCGGTGGGCTCGATAACGGATAATGGGGACATCTCCAAAAAACGCAGGCGCCCGGCGAGCGACTCTCCGGATTGCTGCAACAGGTCCAGAGACGCCGAGCCCAGTAACAGGTATAGCCCTACCCGACGGTGGGATCTTCTCGCCCGATCGATCAGTCCGCGCAATGCGCGGAAAAGACCCGGCAAGCGATGCACCTCATCCAGAATGACCAAGTGATCCAGGTGCATGGACAGATAGGCTTCCGGCTCCTGGAGTTTTGCCCGATCCTGTTCCGATTCAAGATCGAGGTACAATCCTCCCAATTGTTCCGCAAGATCCAGCGCAAGCGTCGTCTTGCCCACCTGCCGCGGACCCAGCAGGCATACCGCAGGCGATTCGGCAAGAGCCTGCCGCAGCGGTTCCAGAAGCGATCGTTTAATCATCCTTGCAATTGTGGAGTTTCATTCCGTGATATGCAAGTTTATAAAAAAGCCCAGATTCTCCCCCGTCTCCAGCACTTCGACAGCAAGACCCCAGCGCGCAATACCCACCTGCAACCGCAAACAATCAGCCTCTGCCGAGCTGTTGTCCACCACCATCACCCGCGCCTGCGCCCCACGCAAAAGGGCCAGCGCCCGCAGACAACGGAGGGTGTCTGCGGCGCTGTTCCAGTTGAGGACGACGACAGCAATCACCGCTCAGACAACTCCGTGGCCAATGGTGATCCTCCACCCCTCATCCGCCACTCCCACCGCCAAGCATGGGTGATTATAGTCTCCAGATCGGCAAATCGAGGCCGCCAGCCCAACTCCTGACGAGCCGCAGCACTATCGGCCACCAGCCGCGCCGGGTCGCCCGGGCGGCGCGGCATCACCCGCAACGGGATCTCACGACCCGTCACGCGCCGTGCGGTGTCAATGACCTCCCTGACCGAAAAACCCGCGCCATTGCCCAGGTTCCACGCCCGGCCGGGCCGCCCGGAACGCAGGTAGTCCATGGCGCGCGCGTGCGCATCGCAGAGGTCTGTCACGTGGACATAATCCCGAATGCAGGTGCCATCCGGCGTATCATAATCATCCCCAAAGACCTGCACCTCCGGCCGGCGCCCCGAGGCCACCTGTAAAATGATGGGAATCAGGTGCGTTTCTGGATCATGCCACTCTCCCAAATCCCCTTCTGGATCTGCCCCAGCCGCGTTGAAGTAGCGCAAGGCCGCCCATTGCAAACCATAAGCCTGCTCATAATCCGCGAGCATTTCCTCCACCATCCGCTTGCTACGTCCATAGGGGTTGATGGGCAGCAAAGGATGGGTCTCATCCATAGGGATATAAACGGGTTCGCCAAATATTGCCGCTGTCGATGCAAACACCAACCGCTCCACCCCGTGCGCGCGCATGGCATCCAACAGGTTCAGCGTGTGCAGCACATTATTGCGATAGTAAGCGGCTGGCCGCCGCAGGGACTCGCCCACCTGGCTATAGGCACCGAAATGCATCACCGCAGCAAAGGGCCGTTGACCCAGCAAACGGTCCAGTAAGGCTGAATCCCCCAGATCCCCTTCCACCATCTCGCCAAAACGCGCCGCCTCCCGGTGCCCGGTACTGAGATCATCCAGCACCACCACCTCATGGCCGTCCTGGGCCAGACGCTTGACCATGTGCGAACCAATATATCCCGCCCCGCCCACCACCAGAATCCGCATGGTCTCCACCCTCAAAAACAGCCATTCCCATCATCACCTGAAACCCCGTACCTTGCCAGCACCGGGCCATCCCAGCAAGCCCCGGAACCATTCCACCCTCCTACAGTCCAATCCCGCGCCACACAGATTATTTGACGCCCGCCCCCCCCTTCCCCACAATAACGCCCAAACGATGGAGGATAAATGCAAGCGGACCAACCCCCTTTTCTGCCCACGGCGCAGCCCCCGGCCATTCATGTCCTGGCCGCACCGCGGCAGGGTGCCGCCCCGCTGGTGATAGATAGCCACGGCTACCATTACCTGGTCACCGGCAACACCCTGCTCTCCGATCAGCGCATCCACCAGATCCTCGCGCAGGCCGCCAACCCCCAGGCAGCCGTGGGCACGCTCTCGGCGGCTTACCGCAAGGAAGGTTACTTTCTGGTGGCCGTCAAGGCTGCTGTGGAGGGGAAAAGTATCCACATCATGGTCGTTCAGGGCCAGCTCACGGAAAAGAATATCGCCTCCGGCCTGGGCTGGTTCTACACCGGGCTGAATGGCGAAGGCCTCACCGAATCCACCATCATCCGCCGCAATATCCTTGCTGACGCCTACAGCACGCGCAATGGCCAGCAGCTCCAGGTGGGCTTTGCTCCGGCGGAAAATCCGGGCGGCTCCACCCTGAACGTGCAGCAAACCCCCTTGCCAGGCTACCAGTGGCTCGGTGGCAACCTGCTCTTTGGCAACTATGGCAGCCGCTACACCAGCAACTACCTCGCTGGCGGCAGCGCCTACATCCGCCCCGGCGCGGGTTTGGAGATTGACGGCAGCTATACCAACGGCATCCCCAGCCTCAGCCAGGACAGTGTCGGCAGCACCTACTACCAAGGCTCCGTCGGCATCAATTCCATCACCCCCTGGGGCACCTACGGCTTCACCAGCCAGTGGACCCATTACCGGCTTGGCCAAACCGCCCCCTATTACTTCACCGGCAACATCGTCAGCTACGCGCTGAATGGCAGCCAGCTCCTCTACGCCGACACCAACAGCCGATTCAGTGTCAATGAAGGCTACACCATCGTCAGCAACAAAATCACCGTCCTGCAGGGCCTGTACACCCTCACCAAACAGGACTATGACTACTACACTCTAGGCGCCGCCTACAGCCGCATCGTGCGCCCCTTCGGCATGGCTGGCAGCGCGACACTAGGATTCAATTACAACCAGGGCGTTTCCGGCTTTCACGGCACCTTCATCAACGCCCCCGGCGCCCCAACACCCCAGTTCCGCTATCTCACCTTCAACATGAACTACACCCAGAGCCTGCCCCTGGGCATGAGCGCCCAACTCAGCAGCAACGGCCAATGGGCCTTTGCCACCCTGCCCCAGAACCAGCAATGGGTGGTGGGCGGCTTTGGCAGCGTATCGGCCTACTATCCGGGCATTCTCGTGGGTGACAGCGGTTATTCGGCGCGGCTGGCCCTGCAAAGCCCAGCCGTGCAACGCTACGGCATCAGCGCCACCGGGTCGCTCTTTTTCGAGACGGCCGGCGTGACCAGCTATTACCTTTCGCCCCACCAGGCCCCCTGGCAAAATCTTTCGGACGTGGGCGTGGGCTTGAACCTCAGCACCCGCTGGGGTACTACCATCTCCGTCGTGAGTGCCTTACCGGTAGGACACAGTATCTATCCTGCCAGCAGTCTCACAAGCCTGAATAAGAACCGCATCGACGCCTATTTCATCCTGCAACAAAGCTTTTAGAGGAAGACCATGCGCCTGGCCCCCATTCTACTCGCCCTCTCCCTGCTCCCCGGTACCGCTCTGGCAGTCAACCTGGCCACCGTCAATGGCCAGATCATCACCGAGGCCCAGCTTATCACCGCCAACCCGGCCGCCAAAGGCAACCCGGCCGTAGCCAAGGAAACCCTGCAAACCCTCATCAACCGCGCGCTTCTCCTGCAAGAGGCCAAAAAAGAAGGCATCGAGCGGAGCGCAGGGTTCCAGCAAACTCTGTCCAACGAGAAAGACAACCTCCTCATCAATGAGGCCTTGGCCCATTATCTCGCCCAACACCCAGTCAGCGAGAAGGAAACCCACGCCCGCTATGAGGACCTGGTCAAAACCGCGCCCAAGCATCAATTCCGACTGCGCGAAATCATCGTGCCCAGCTATGCCGATGCGGAGAAAATCATTACCGATCTCAAAAAAGGCCGGAACTTCTCCATTCTGGCCGCCGACCACTCCCAAGGGCCCAACCCCACCCTGGGTGGAGAACTAGGCTGGCTGGCCGACAACCAGATCCCGGCCCCTATTCTCGCCCGGATCCGCAAGATCAAGCCCGGCGAGGTCACCGGCCCCATCCCGGTACCCGAAGGCTTCGCCATTGTGCAGGTGCTCGGCGAACGACCCGCCAGCGTCCTCCCCCTCAGCGCCGTCTCCACGCAACTGGAAGCGGAACTGCGCAATCAGAAAACCGCCGAATATCTGCAAAAACTCCGTTCCCAGGCTAAAATAACGTTAGAGGCTACCGCCGGCACATCATCAGAGGCAAAAAAACCATGAAGGCTGCCAAACCCTATCTCATCATTACCGCCCTGCTCGGACTGGCGGGCTGCGCCGCCGGGCCACAGGTACAGGTGAGCGCCCTCAGCAGCACCCACTACGCCCCCACCTCGCTAGTGGAAACCCTCAGCAAAGCCCCCGATCGCCCCTACACCGCCATCGCCAAAATCCACGCCGAAGCCCCATCCGGCACCCCGTCTGCCCAGGTCATCGCCATCATCGAAAAGCGCGCCGCCGCCTTGGGCGCCGATGCCGTCATTCTCCACAACGAAAGCCGCAGCACGCCCGCCCAGGTCCAGTTCAACCCCTCCGGCGGCAACTATCAGAACCTCCCCCCACAGATCACGCCCATCTATAGTGGAGAGGCCATTCGGTGGTCGTCCGATGCCAAATAGAGACGGACTGTTTCAGTCGAAACACTAGGTCAATTATAGTGAACCAGAGCGATCAACACGCTCAAACATAGAGTGATTATCATGACTAACGATGCATTTTCCCGCCTCAGCTCTGCGGCATTTCAAGTACCGCTTCATCAAAGTTCCATCACCGCCTGGCAAGGGCATATCCCTTTCGCACTCTGGTGCATGGAACAATGGCGTCCCAAGATCTTTGTGGAATTGGGGACACACCTTGGTGATTCCTATTTTGCTTTTTGCCAAAGCGTTAAGGAACACGCCACCGGCAGCCAGTGCTTTGCGGTCGACACCTGGCAGGGGGATGCCCACACCGGGCCATATGGTAGCGAGACTTATGAGCACGTCATAGTCCATAATCAACAGCATTACGAGGAGTTTTCACATCTGCTGCGGATGACTTTCGACGAGGCGCTTGGCCAATTCGCCGATAACAGCGTGGATCTTTTACACATCGACGGATTGCACACCTATGACGCAGTGCGCCATGATTTTGAAACTTGGCTACCCAAAATGAGCGAGCGGGGCGTCGTGCTTTTCCATGATAGCAATGTCTATGAGAAGGATTTTGGCGTCTGGCGCTTCGTGCGCGAGCTCGAGACGCGTTTTCCACACTTCCATTTCTTCCATAGCCATGGCCTGTCGATATTCACCGTAGGCGAGAAAGCACCAGAGACCGCCCGCTGGATTGCTGGGCTATCACCCAGCGAAGGGGATGATTGGCGTCTGATATTCTCCCGCCTTGGCGACTGCGTCGTCCAGCGCGCGCAAACCTATTTTCAGCAAATGCAATTCCAGCACGAACTGCAGCGGCGGGACGAAACCATCCGTGAATTGAGCCAAAAATAGAAACCGAGCATGACCACCCTCGTTTCTGAAGAAAGGGCTCGGCAGTGTTCTCGCCGCGTCTTGCTGATACTTGGCATGCATCGCAGCGGATCGTCCCTCCTGGGTAGCATCTGCGCCTCTCTCGGCATCAACATGGGTAGCCGCCTGATTCCGCCGGACCAGCATAATCCCGCCGGCTATTGGGAGGATGCAGACCTCGTAGCCATTCAGGAAAATCTGTTGGAGGCACTGCAGCAAGCCTGGCATGGGCCACGGGGTCCTGACCCCTTTCCTAGCCGCTGGTGGCTCAGTGAAAGCGCCCGCCCTTATCGGGAGGCACTGGACGGGCTTCTGGGCGCGGTCGTTGCGAACCGTGGGGACCGTAGCTTCAAGGATCCACGCACTTCCCGGTTTTTGCCCTTGTGGCGCGATCTGCTGCCAAAACATCGGCTGGAGCCATGCTTTTTGCTGGCCGTGCGAGACCCCCGCGAGGTGGTTGTCTCCCTCATGCGCCGCAACGGCATGGACCTGCGCCACGCCCTGCGGATCTGGATTCGCTACAATCTCGATGCCATCCGCGACAGCGAAGGATCTATTCATTTTGTCGTCGATTATGCGCGTTGGTTCACCGAAGGGGACGCCCAGCTCAGCGCTTTGGCCGAAGTCCTCTCCATCCCCCTGGGTGAGGAAGAGCGGCGGCGCATCCTGAGCGAACGCATCCGCCCCGACTTGCGCCGTTCCACGGCGCCGATTGATCTGCCGCCTTGGGCTGGGGCCATTTATGACGAACTGCGGGCGCTGGCGAGCCGTCCCTTGCAACCGGCCGACTTTGGCCCGGTCTTGCAGGTGCTGGAATACTGGGACACGCTGCTCCGCCACGGAGGGGAGGCGCATGGCCGGTCGGGAAGGGCCCCCATCGCCATTGCCACACCCGATATCCAGGGTCCAACGTGCGACTCGGACATCGCCATCGCTTACCGCCAACTCGCGCGCTTCCTGGCGGCAGAAGGGCATCCGGTCACTGTCCTTGCTCTTTCGCCCCACCTGGATGAAGCGGGCGAATTCGGCGCGTGGCAGCGGCTTTATGCCGAGGAGGGCGTTGCCCTCCTGGCCTTGCCGATGGAAGGCGATGTCCTCCTCAGCCCCTGGCACATCGCCCGCTCCTGGCTGGCCTATCGCTTCCTGAGCCGCCGCCGGTTCCCGCTGGTGCATATACCCAATCAGAGCGGCTGCGCTTATTACAGTCTGCTTGCGCAGCGTCAGGGCATCGCTTTCCCCGACACCCGCTTTTGTCTGGACATCCATTCCCCCACGGCATGGGAGCTTGCCGCCGATGGGCGTTTCCCGGATGCGGATGTGCTCGAATGCATCCATATGGAAACGCAAAGCCTTGCGCTCGCAGATCACGCCGTCTCACCCAGCGCGTACATGCTCGGGTGGCTACGGCAAAATGTCCCCACCTTGCCGGCCCAACTGGACATGATCCCCAAGCTGACCGCGCTACCCGATACGGCACCCCTTGCGCGGGAACCCGTTCCGCCCTTGCAGGAGATCGTCTTCTTCGGGCGTTTGGATACCCGCCACGGGCTAGCGCTTTTTATCGCCGCCATGGAGACACTCAAGGGGCGTATCCCAGCCAGCCTACAGATCACCTTTCTGGGAGAAAACGGCCTGGTGGGCGAAGAGGACGGCTTCAGTACCGTGCGGCGCCGAACCCTTGACTGGCCCTGGGGAGTTCAGATCCTGGGCCAATACGATCATGCCACCGCCCTCGCCTATCTCCAACGCCGTCCCTGTATTGCGGTCATTCCGGCGCTGCAGGACCACAGCCCCTACGCGGTACAAGCATGTCTGCGTCTGGGCATATCCTGCATCCCCTCCCATGTTGGCGGCATCCCCGAACTGGTCCACCCGGAGGACCGCGAGCGGCTCTTCCCGCCGACCGTCACCGCGCTGGCGGAATCTGTCCTCCAGGCCGTTGTCGACGATACGTCCACCCGCCCCTCGCCGCTGCTTCCTCTGCGCCCTGCGTTTACCGAAGAGCAAGCGACCCAATCCTGGCACCAACTGTACCAAGCCATCCTGGCCGCGCCGCCCTCCCCTGCGCCGGTTGAGCCGGACGAGTGGCCGCTGGTCAGTGTCTGTCTCGTCCATCACGAACGTCCGCACTTGCTTGCCCAGGCCGTCGCCTCCCTGGAGGCCGTGGATTACCCGAACATGGAAGTGCTCCTGGTGGACGATGGCAGCGGCGATCCGGCCAGCCATGCCCTCCTGAACCGTTTGGAAAGATCCTTTACGCAACGGGGCTGGCGGATCATCCGCCAGGAAAACCGCTATCTCGGAGCCGCCCGCAATGCCGCCGTGCGGATGGCACGCGGTGAATGGCTCCTGTTCATGGATGACGACAATCTTGCCAAACCTCAGGAGATCCGCACCCTGATGCGGGTGGCACGCAGCACCGATGCCCGCATCGTCACTACCGCCATGGACATCTTCACGGGCCCGCTTCCCCCGGTCTTTTGGCAAAGACCCCAACAAACCTGGGTTCCCCTGGCCGGCCCCTGCGTGGCCGGCGTCCAGCGCAACGTCTTCGGTGACGCCAACGCCCTCGTTCACCGGGATACCTTTCTTTCCCTGGGCGGTTTTACGGAAGACCGTGTCGGCCATGAAGACTGGGAGTTTTTTGGCCGGGCCTGTCTTGCCGGCATAGCCATGCTTGCCGTGCCGGAACCGCTTTTCCGGTATCGCTTGAGTACCGGCGGCATGCTGGGCACCGGGGACAGCTATCGAGATCACCGGCGCTCGCTGCGCCCCTACATCGAAGCCCAACCAGCCGCCCTAGCCGACCTGCCCGTCCTTGCCCATGGGCAGAGCATCTGGCGGCGGGATCTGGCGGAGGCACGCGAGCGGCGGCGATTTTCCAGCGAGATTTATTGGGGGGAGGACGCCGAATTCAGCGAGACGCGCAACACGCGGGACACCTTCCTCCTGGATCACCACTTTCTGATCCATCTCACTCTGCCGCCAGCCACCGTTCACGACTATCGCTATCTGCGCTGGGACCCCACTGACCGCCCGGCGCGACTCCTGCTCCATGCCTGCCTGCTGCGCGTGGACGGGGAAATCCTGTGGCGCTGGGACGGCCACAACGTGGCGGCACAGGCAGAGATCGCCGTGGACCATGATCACGAAGACATCAGTCTGTACTGCCTGGGCAGCGACCCTCACCTCGTCTTCACGCTCCCGGACACGATCGCTCTTCGGCTCGCAGAAAACGGTGGGCTCTTTGAAGCGGAGGTTCGCACTCACCATCTCAACTGGCGGGAACACGAATATCTCGCCGCTGTCCGACGTCGGCAACAGGAAACGGAGAACAGGGCCCGCATCGCCAGGCTGACCGCAGAACTAGAGGGAAACAGGGCCCATATCGCCGCGCTGACCGCAGCATTAGAGGGAAACAGGGCCCATATCGCCGCGCTGACCGCAGCATTAGAGGGAAACAAGGCCCATATCGCCGCGCTGACAGAAGAATTAGCCGCACTCCGCGCCTCCCGCTCCTGGCGTCTCACCGCCCCCCTGCGGCACCTCGCGGACCTGGCGCGACGCCTGCGGCAACGGCACTGATCCCTCCGCATCCAGGCCAACCATCTCACCGGCAAGATCCGCGAAAAATCTCTCTGCTGGCGAAATCCAGAGCGCCATGGAACGATTGCACGCTGGCGCCGCCGTCTCTTTCATCCTGCGTATCCCAAAGCGGCCATAAAAAAGAGGGGCCTTTCGGCCCCCTCTGGAATATACCGTTACTATCCTGATTACCGGCCCTGGAAGTCTCCGGCAGGCAGCAACTGGGTGCTGATGACCCCCGGCGAGTTGCTGTTGATCACCGCATCGTAGAAGTACTTGTTGCTCGGGTTGGTCGCCGCGTAAGCGCCGGCGAAGCCCGTGCTGGCCGGGAAGTTCACCCAACTGTTGGTGTTGGTCAGCACGGTATTGATG
>NZ_JBTRXV010000074.1:0-21867 GCF_054608695.1 Thiomonas sp. | reverse complement strand
CCGGCAAATGCACACCCCGCCCCAGGCTCGCCAGTCATCGGCGCCGGCATGGCACAAAGTCTCATTTCCGGTAACCTCAACGGCACAGCATTCATCGGATCTGCCGGCTGGAACACCGGAGCGTTCTGAGCTCGCTTGACCGCCTGCGTCGGATGGTTGGCCGAGCCCACCCAAGTTCGTAAAGATTCGGTGATCACGTGCGCTATTAACCTGGCTCCTAAGTGCATGCCGCATAGCGGGCCAGTACCCTGTACAACCCGGTGGTCATGAACGCCATGCACAGCTGGCCGCGCGGTAACAACGGCTTTGCGTTCTTGGGCGGCGGCTGGAGCGGTGGGCTGGTGTTCACCAGCGGCTATCAAGGGCTAGCGCGCGGCAACGTGGTGGCGCAAAACGGCGGCGAGGGCATCATCAGCTACGGCAGCGATCCGGGCGCGTCCAGCAGGGGGCGTACCTGCTGAAAGATGAAAGACTGGTACCGGCCCCGTCAGGGGAACGGTTAGCGTAGTAATCGGGCCAGGGCCGCAAATCGCCCGAAAGTGGCTCAAAAAATTCATTGTTAATCAACTACTTGGCGTGAGTGACTTGAGAGACAAAGGCAACGGTTTCATGAGCGACGGACCTGCTCCTGCGCTGTCCCTGGGGATTCGTAGCAGGGAGGTTTAGGGTTCGATCAATGGCTCAGCGCAATGGTCGCCAGCCATCGTTGAGCGTCTTGAGGAAGGCGATGATGTCGCGCATGTCCTGCGCGCTCATCGCCGGCTTCTCTCCCGGCTTGCGGTTGAACGGAGGGTCGATGGTGTCGATATTGGCGTGGTATTCGGCGGGAAGATCGTTGTATTTTTCGACCTTGCCATCGGCGCCAACCGGATAGATTGTTTGCGGCTGCACGTCGCGGAAGTTGTAGAAGTCGAGCACCTGCTTCAGGTCGTGATACACGCCGTTGTGGAAGTACACCGGGCGCTGCGCCACATTGCGCAAGGTGGGGGTGAGGAACATGCCGCAGTACTGGGTCTGGTTCTTCAAATCCGTGCGGAAGGGGCCGCACAGGCCGAGGTCGACATAGCGCGGGTCTTTGTTCGCCGGAATGTGCGGATTGCGCGGCACGCCCAGTGCCTCGTACTGCGTGTCGGTGAACAGTGGCGGAAGCCCGTTCGCCGTCGGTTTGTCGAGATGGCAGGCGGCGCAATTGCCCTTGTGCACATCGTTGAACGCCAGATAGCCGCGCATCTGCTGCGCGTTCAAGCGCGCCTTGCCTTGCAGCCAGGCGTCGTATTGGCTCGTGAAGGGATGAAAGCTCGGATCCTCGATCTGGTAGCGGGCGATGGCGAACAGCGCCTCGGCCACGGTTTGCTGCGGATCCAGGAACACATTGGGGCCGAAGAGCTGGGTGAAGTCCTTGGCATACGGCTGCCGCTGCAGGATGGCGGCCACGCGCTGCGGCGAGCCGGCGTCCATTTCCACCGGGTTGAACAGCGGTCCATCGGCCTGCTGCTGCAAGGTGTTGACGCGCCCATCCCAGAACAAGCCGCCTTGCGGCACCAGGTTTTGCGCCGTGACTGCCGTGCTCTGCGCAGTTTTGGTGATGCGCGCTGCGTCCTGGCCCAACTGGATGAGCCGCTGCAGGGTGATGGTTTCGTTCTCCGCATTGTCGGGACCGATGGAGAAGTTCTGCTGGCGGTAGAGATAGGCCAGCGAGGGCGGCGGGCGGTAGCCCGGCGTGGTGAGATGCGGGCCGCCCAGCATCACCGGACCCAGCGGCGGGTTGTAGCCATTAGAAGGATCGTGACACGACGCGCACGACTGCTTGCCGGAGGCCGACAGCGCGGTGTCGAAAAACAGTTGCCTGCCCAGTTGCGCGGCGGCCGACAAGGGCTGGTTCGGTGGCAACAACAGTGGCACCGGATGCGAATTGCCGCCCAGTGCCAGCGTGGCGCTGTCGATGGGGTGCAACAGCCAGTCCATCGGCGTGAGCTCGGGCTGCTGTGCAGCCACGTCCAGCATGGCGACTGCGGTGAGCGCCACGAGCGATCCGCCGATCCACCAGGCCCACCGCCGCCCCTTGCGCGTGGCGGGCGCCTTGGAGCGCGGGGCCGCAGGTGAAGTCGGCCGATGCTCAGTGGGGGACGACATGATGTTTGCAGCCAGCATGACACCTCCCCCTCGCGCGGGGGAGAACGGGAGGAGCGAAGGACAGGGCAGTCCTCCCCCCGCCTTCTCCACTGTTGGAGAGGGAGTTCACGTGCGCTGACCTCAGCTCTTCGCCACTGCAGCCGCGCCGGTCTGCTTCACCAGCAGCGGCGCCGCGTTCAACGGCGTGCCGTAGGTGGAGTCGAGATACAGCGGCGCGTTCGCCCCGGCGCTGCCGGAAAAATTGAACATGTCCATGATCGACCCCGTGGTGGCGTCGAACGAGCCGCCGCCCAGGCGCTGCCCACCCAGCCAGTTGTCTTCGATGAACCGCACCACCGAAGCCTGTGAGATCGGGGTGTTGCTCACGTAGTTGGCCTTGGCCCAGGGTGAGATGACGAGGAAGGGAATGCGCGTTCCGGGGCCGCAACGGCCGTTGACCGGCTTGCCGTTCACGCCGTTCATCGGCGTGGCGCCTGCCGTGCCGCAGATGCCAGGACCATCGAGCTGGTCGGCCTGGCTGTCGAACGAGGGGTTGGTGGTGGTGGCGAAAGCGTGGTCGTACCAGCCGTCGGAGTCGTCCCAGGTGACGATCACGACGGTGTCTTTCCACTGTGGCTGCTGCTGCAGGAAGTTGACCACCTTGGTGACGTAAGCCTGTTCGTCGAGCGGGTCGGAGTAGCCGGCGTGGCCGTCTTCATAAGCGGGGGCTTTGAGGTAGGACACGGCGGGGAAGTTGCCTGCCTGCACCGTGGCGAAGAAGTCCTGCATGCCGTACTCGTGGTTGGCCGGGTCGGGAGTTTTGCCGTCGGCCTCCAGGGTGTGGCCGATGGCCGCGACCGCGCTTGGCCGCGCATGCGTCGGATTGGCGGTGGAGGCGAAGTACTGGAACCAGTTGTGGTGCTGGATATAGTCGTTCACATTGCCGCCGACCACCGGGGAATAGGTGCTGCGCTTGCAGCCGGTGGTGCCGTTGGCGTTCACCGTTTGCAGGTTGAAGCCACCCATGAAGCCGCCCCAGGAGATGTTCTTGGCGTTGAGCAGATCACCGATGCTCTTGCCCGTCATCATCACCTGGTCGGTGGTGCTGGAGCACACGTCGTGGCCGGGATCGACGTCGTTGATCATCGTGAGCCCGCCCTGGCCGTCGTTGACGTAGTACGAGTAGGCGGACATGGTGAACGGCTGCTTGCTGCTCGCCACGATCTGCATGCCGTTGGTCTGGCCCGACACCACTTCCAGCGCGCCGGGGGTGGAGGGGCCGTAGGTGTCGGTGTAGGCGTTGTCGCTCATGGCGAAGTGCTGGGCGTAGTTCCACATCGCGGTGGTGGTGTTGCCGTCGAAATAGCCCATCACCTGGCCCTTCGTGCCAAAGGCGCCGACGCCACCCGTCGTGGCCTTGCCGGTGTAGAGCGGAAACAGGTCGGCTTTGCCGCCGTCATACGCTTGCTGCTCGGCCGTGTAGGCGTGGTTCTGGTCGGAGGTGTTGGCCTGGCTACGGTCGAGGCGGAAGGGCTCGGCGGCGTCGGCTCCATTGGCGGTGTTGGTGGCGTTGGGGTTGTTGGTGAGCAGATTGGCGCTGACCAGGCTGTTCACCGTGGGCGTGCCGGCAGCGGCGGTGAAGGCGGGCTCGCCGGCGGGGTTGGTCGCCGTTGGGTACGTGGCGAAGTAATGATCGAAGGAGACGTTCTCCTGATAAATCACCACCACATGCTTGATCGGCGTGGCCGTCGCCAACGCGCTGGCGGCGGTATAGACGGGTGCGGCCGAGGCGGTGGTGGACGAACCGCCACCGCCACAGGCGGCCAAGGTGCCGGCGATGGCGGCCGTGGCGGCCGTCGCCAAAAAGGTTTTGCGCAACATCGAAACTCTCCCTGAAGAAGTCGGGCCGGCAATGGGCTGACCCGGTGCATCACCACTTTAGGCAGCCCCCATGCAAGGAAGATGACAGCGCGCCCCAAAACACTCATCGTTTCACTTGCAACATTCGGTCACGTTCGGAGCCGTGCCCCGGCCCCGGCGCGGCCGTTGCCAGGGCAAGCGGTTTCCCCCCTGCCCGAAACGCCTGCGGTCGCGTTAAGCTGGTCGACCTTGCTAGCTTGACGCATTCCCGTTCGGCCAGGGCTTTTCCCTTCGATATCGATGCACGCCCCTCGACTCATTCCCGAAGCAGCCTGGCTGGAGCAACTCTCGGCCTGCGTGATCGTCGTCATCGACGGCAAGCTGCGGTATGCGAATGCCTCGGCGCTGTGCTTGCTGCAGGCGGAGTCGCCAGGCGAGGTCATCGGCCATGCCGCGACCGACTTCATCCACCCCCTGGACGTGTCGCGCGTGCTGGCGCGCATCCGCCGCGCCGAGAGCGAGGCCGTGACCAACCCGGCGACCGAGTTCCGCGTCTACACCTGCCGCCGGCGCCTGCTGGTTCTCGCCATGACCAGCACCCATTTCGAGCACGACGGGCAAGCGGGCGTGCTGGCCACCTTTCTCGACATGAGCGAACGCGCGGCGATGGAAACCCGGCTGCGCGAAACCGACGAGAACTTCCAGCGCATGATGAACACCATGCAGGACGTGTTCTACCGCACCGATGCGCAGGGCGTCACCCGCTATGTCTGCCCGGCGGTGAAGAACGTGCTGGGCTATGAAGCCGAAGACATCATCGGCTTGCCGGCAGGCGCGTTCTACCCCGATCCCAGCGAGCGCGAGGCGCTGATCGCCGCCATACGCCAGCATGGCCAGGTGCACGATTTCCCCGGCCGCATGCGGCGCAAGGACGGCGCCATCATCGACATCTCCATCAGCACCCATGCGCTGTTCGACGAGCAGGGCCAGTACGCCGGGGTGGAGGGCATCTGGCGCGACATCACCGAGCGCAAGCGCATGGAGCGCGAGCTCGAACGCCTCGCCACCTACGACACCCTCACCGGCCTGCTCAACCGGCGCTGCATCATCGAGCAGTTGGAGCAGGCGCTGAAGCGGTGCACTGACGGCCGGGCGCACAAGCCATTGGCCGTTTTGCTGCTCGACCTCGACCACTTCAAGCGCATCAACGACAGCCACGGCCACGCCGTGGGCGACCGCGTGCTGCGCCAGTTCGTCGATGTGGTGATGGCGCAAAAGCGCGGGTCGGAAGAGTTCGGTCGCCTCGGCGGCGAGGAATTCCTGCTCATCCTGCGCGATGCCGACGAAGACACCGCGCAGCAGGTGGGCGAGCGCATCCGCCAGGCGGTGGAAGACGCGATCATCGCGCTCAAGCCAGGCGTGACCATGCGTTTGACCGTGAGCATCGGCCTGACCCAGGCCCGCTCCACCGACCGCAGCCCGAGCGATGTGCTGGAGCGCGCCGACCACGCGCTCTACCAGGCCAAGCACCGCGGCCGCAATCGGGTCTGTGCCTGAATCCTGCGTCGAATCGGTGCCTTGAACACGGCGACCACCGCAGCCTGCGTCGTCAACAAACCCTAATTCGCGCCTAAGGCCATCTGCGTACATTGCGTTACATGCGGTTGCGCAGGCGGTTTTGCCCCGCAGCGCGATCCATCCCGCAGGCAGGCAGCGCCCCATGGCGTTCCGGGTTTTGCCGGCCCCCCTCGGGGTGGGCTGCGCTGACGGGTTGCCGCAAGTCATCATTCAGGGAGCGAAAAACATGGATACACACAACACACCGCCCGCCTTGGGGCATTGGAGCGAACTGGCCAAGGTGCCGGTGCTCATCACGCTGTGGTTCTGGATCATCAAGATCATGGCCACCACGGTAGGCGAAACCGCAGCCGACTTTCTCGCCGTCGACCTCCACGCCGGCCTGGTCGCCACCTCGCTGGTGATGACGGGCCTGTTCGCCGTGGTGCTGACGGCGCAGATGCGAGCCAGGCGCTACATCCCCTGGTTGTACTGGCTCACCGTGGTGCTCATCAGCGTGGTGGGCACCCTGCTGACCGACAACCTCACCGACCGACTCGGCCTGCCGCTCGTCGTCAGCGCGGCGCTGTTCGCGCTGGCGCTGGCAGCCACCTTCATCGCCTGGTATGCCCGCGAGGGCAGCCTGTCGATTCACAGCATCGTGCGCGGCCGGCGCGAAGGCTTCTACTGGGCCGCCATCCTGTTCACCTTCGCCCTGGGCACCGCCGCCGGCGACCTCGCGGCCGAGCGCCTGCAGTTCGGCTACGCCAACTCGGCGCTGGTGTTCGGCGGGCTCATCGCCTTGGTCACGCTGGCGTATTACGCCTTCAAAGCCAACGCCGTGCTCGCGTTCTGGCTGGCCTACATTCTTACCCGCCCCTTCGGCGCGACCTGCGGCGACTGGCTGTCCAAGCCGGCTGCCGAAGGCGGCATGGGCCTGGGCACGGTGGGCACCAGCGTGTTGTTCCTGGCGGTCATCACGCTGCTCGTGACTTACCTCACCATCAGCCGCAAGGACGCGCCGCGCCCTGCCGTCTGAGCTGGACAGGGGCGGGGCCCTGCAGCGCCATGGCGGCGCTCCAGGATTGCCGTTGAACCCATGCGCCAGATCGGTGCGAAGACCGCACGTACCTCTGGAGAGGAGCAGGGCAAGGGGCGCGGGACGATGGGCGCATTGGGGGAGCGGCAACAGGCACAGGAACGGGCACGGGAAAGGGCACGGGAAGCGCCTACTATCGAAGCTCAGTTGAAGCTCCGCCGCTGCCCTCATGAGCCTCGATACCCTCATCGCCCAGGATCAGGCACGCAGTCCCATGCGGAGCAACGGCCTGTTCGCGCGACAGGAGGACGAGCAAGCCTTCCGGCGCGGCGAGTGGGACTACATCGGCGCGCGCCTGCGCAGCCTGGGCCTGTGGGGTACGGCCGCCTTCATGCTGGCCTCGATCACCGACTTCACGGTGCTCGGCCTCTCGCCCGTCTACTTCGGCCTGCTGGCGCTGCGCTTCGTCGTGCTCGGACTGGGCGCGCGCCTGGTGCTGCTGGGCCGCAAGCCCGAGGCGCCCGCGCCGCAACGCCTGTCGCGGGCGCTGCTGGTGTTCGAGGTCGCCATCCTCGTCATTTTCCTGCTGGTGGTGGCGGCCTATGGCGGCGCGGTGGACTATCACGCCATCACCGCGCTGCTGCTGACCATCGCCCTGTATACCTACGCGCCGGCCCTGAGCTCCGGCTCGCTCTGGATCGGCCCGGCGTTCACGCTGGTGTTCCTGCTCGAAGCGGTGTTCGTGCTGCACGCACCGGCCAAGGTCAGCAGTATCGTCGCCGTGCTGCTGGTGTTCGCCAATTTCGCCGGCTGGCAGGTGGCCACGCAGCTCAACCGCATCCAGCGCCTGAATTGGCTCGACCGCCAGCGGCTGCGTCGCGAAGTGGTGGAGCGCCTGGCCGCCGAGCAGCGCGCCCTGGCTGGCGAGGAGAACCTGCGACGCCTGTTCGACACCACGCCGGTGCCGATGGTGCTGGTGCACCAGCCCGACGGCCAGGTGCTGCGCTACAACCAGGCGGCCGAAAGCCTGCTCGACCCCGCCGGCAAGGTGCGCGCCGGACTCGTTCCCTTCAGCACCGATTTTTATGCCGACCCGGCACAGTCCGCGCAATTGCGCGCGACGCTGCTGCGCGACAGCCGCCTCGGCCCGCTGGACGTGCAGCTCAAGACCACCGACGGCAGGCCGGTGGAGGTGATGCTGTCCTCGGCGCTGATGCAGTTTCACGGCGAGCCGGCCACCATCTCCAGCCTGGTGGAAATCACCGCGCGCAAGAATTACGAACGCGAGTTGCAGCGTCTGGCGCAGACCGATCCGCTGACCGGGCTGCTCAACCGGCGCGGCTTCTTCGGCCAGGCCGCGGTGCTGCTGCATGCCGTGCGATCGCGCGGCGAGACCATGGCCGTGCTGCTGATGGACGCCGACCACTTCAAGCGCGTCAACGACACCCACGGCCATGCGGTCGGCGACGAGGCGCTGCGGCAGATCGGCAGCATCATCCAGGCGCAGTTGCGCGATGCCGACGCCCTGGCCCGCGTCGGCGGCGAGGAGTTCGCCGGCCTGCTGCCCAACACGCCGCTGCCGCAAGCCATCGACATCGCCGAATGCATCCGCGAGGCCATCGCCAGACAAGGCCTGCACTGCGTCGGCGTGCGCGTTCAGGTGAGCCTGAGCGTGGGGGTGAGCTTGGTCGGCGCGTCCGAGCAGCGCATCGACGAAGCGCTCAGTCGCGCCGATCGGGCCATGTACGCGGCCAAGCTGGCCGGGCGCAACCGTGTCGACCAGCTGGTCTGACGCGGGCCATCCTCCGCGCCAAACTCCAGCCCCCGCCCGACCGCGCGCCCGACTGCCAAGAGACAAGCCGATGCCCGCTCCCAGCTCCAGCACGGCCTCCAACGCCGCCACGGCACCGCCCTCCACCCCGCGGCTGACGGCCAGCGGCCTGTTCGCCGAGGACCTGCAGGACGACGCCTATGTGCTGGCCAACTGGCCGCGCATCCGCGGGTGCGTGCGCGACATCGGGGTCTATGGCGGCAGCGCGTTCCTCCTCATGGGGCTGGTGGACTATGCCATTCTCGGCCCCGTGCCCATGCTCGCGCTCATCCTGCTCGGGCGCCTCGCCATGGCCGGTTACGGCTGGCAGGTCACGCGCCAAGGCCTGCGCCCGACCATCACCCTGGAGCAGCTGCCGCGCCTGCGCCGGCAACTCTTCCTGTTCGAGCTGCTCACGGTGCCGACCTTCCTGCTCGAGGTCGGGGTCTTGCCGACCTCGGCGGCCTTCAGCATCATGAGCGCCCTCACCCTGGTGTTCGCGCTCTACGCCTTCGCCCCGCTGCTGTGCCGACATTCCCTTTGGCTCGGGCCTGTGCTCACCCTGCCTTTCATGGGCATGGTCGTTGCCGGGTTTCCGCTGGATTGGCGCTTGCTCGCCAGCGCCGCGCTGCTGCTGGGCTTCGCCAACATCGCCGGTTGGCAACTGGCCGTGGCGCAGGCGCGCCATCTGCGCCTCGCCTGGCTCGACCGCGAAGCCCTGCGGCTGGAAGTGGCCGAGCGCAAACTCGTGGAGCAAGCCCTGGAGCGCAGCCAAACCCATCTGCGCCGCCTGTTCGAGGCCGCTCCGGTGGCCATGGTGTTGCTGCGCCTGGAGGACGGTGCCATCTTGCGCTACAACCAGGCCGCGCGCACCTTGCTCGATCCCAAAGGCCTCAGCCGGCAACCGCTGGTTTCGCTCGACTTCTACGCCGACCCGCAGCGCCGCGAACTCTTGCGTGCCCACCTGCGCGCCGGGCAGGCGCTCAGCCAGATCGAGCTGCAACTGCGCAACGCCGAAGGCTTGCTGCGCGACACCCTGGTGTCGGCGCAACCCATCGAGCACGAGGGCCAGGCCTGCGTGCTGATCGGTTTGACCGACGTCTCCGGCCTCAAGCAGCTGCAGCGTCAGCTGCAGCAACAGGCCGAGCAGGACATGCTCACCGGTCTGCCCAACCGACGGGGTTTCGTCGCCGGCGCCAATGAGCTGCTCGACAGGGCCGACTCGGCGCTGGCGCTGCTGATGATCGACCTCGACCATTTCAAGCGCATCAACGACAGCCACGGCCACCGCGTCGGCGACGAGGTTCTGGAGCAGTTCGGCGCTTTGCTGAACGCACACATGCGCCAGGGCGACAGGGTGGCACGTTTCGGCGGCGAAGAGTTCGTCGTGCTGCTGGCCGTGGCCAGCGGCCGGGCCGCGGTGGACGCCGCCGAGCGCATGCGCAGCTATGTCGAGCAGCACCCCTTCGCCACCAGCGCCGGGGTGCTGCGCCTGAGCGTGAGCATCGGCCTGGCGCTGCGCGAACCCGGCAAGCCGGTGCAGAACGATCTGGCCAGCTTGCTGCAAGCCGCCGACGACGCGCTCTACCGCGCCAAGCAAGGCGGGCGCAACCGCGTGGAGATGCGGGCGCTCGGGGCTTGAGGGGAAACGCGGCGTCAACGGTGGCGAGGTCAAAAAAAAACCGGGATCGCTCCCGGTCAAGTCCAGCCTTGATGTCGCCACGCCGGTATCGGCTATCGGCGTGGCGACCGGTTCTCGGGGCGACTCAATACGCCGCCGCCATCGCGGCGAAGAGTCGCAAGATCGCGCGCTGCCAGGCGCTGCCAGAACGAGGCGCGAACCGGGTCGTCTTGCGCGGGGCGTTCATCGTCAGGCCTCCGCCACGTTCAGTTCGCGCGCGGTCTTGCCCTGCGCCTGCTTGGTCCAGCTTGACCAAGGCCTCGCGCACGCCCTTGCCCCACTTCGGATCGGCCTTGTCGAAATGAACGAGCTGGCGCTCGATGATGAACTGCGGAATGCCGCGCATGGCCTCGGCGAAGTTCATGCACAGGCGCTGCTGCTGACCCGCGTCCATCAATCGGAGCAGGTTGCCGGGCTGGCTGTAGTCATCCTCATCGACGCGGTGATTCCAGCGGTCGGCGCCGCCGCTGAGCTTCAGCGGCGGCTCCTTGAACTGCGGCGCCTGCGCCGGGCCGTTGAACGAGTTGGGCTCGTCGTAGGCGCCCGGATGCGAATGGCCCTGCATGTTCGTCACCCCGTCCATGGGGTCATGCGCGAAGCGGCAGCGCGGCTGGTTGACCGGGAGATCACGCGAGGTCGAATCGATCGAGGTTCATCACCTTGTTCCAGGCCGCCACGAAGTCACGGACGAACGCCTGCTGCGCGTCACCGCACGCATAGACTTCCGCGAGGGCGCGCAGCTGCGAGTTCGAACCGAAGACGAGATCGACGACGGTACCCGTCCACTTGAGCTCGCCCGTCGCCCGATCGCGTCCTTCCAGTACGCCCTCGGACGCGGCGGACCGCTGCCACTTCGTGCCCATGTCGAGCAGATTCACGAAGAAGTCGTTGGTCAGCATCTCGGGGCGCTTGGTGAACACGCCGTGCCTGGCCTGCCCGACGTTCGCATTCAGGGCGCGCATGCCACCGATCAGCACCGTCATCTCCGGGGCCGTCAGGTTCATCAGTTGCGCCTTGTCCACGAGCAGCTCGGCCGCCAAACCTTCGAGTCCCTTGCGGGCGTAGTTGCGGAACCCGTCCGCCTTCGGCTCGAGGACGGCGAACGAATCCACATCGGTCTGCTCCTGCGAGGCGTCCATGCGGCCGGGCGAGAAGGGCACCTTCACGTCGTGGCCGGCCTTCTTCGCCGCGGCCTCGACGGCCATGCAGCCGCCCAGGACGAGCAGATCGGCCAGCGAGACCTTCTTGCCGCCGGACTGCGCGCCGTTGAACTCCTTCTGGATGGCTTCCAGCTTCGACAGGATCTTCGCCAGTTCGGCCGGCTGGTTGACTTCCCAGTCCTTCTGCGGCGCGAGGCGGATGCGCGCGCCGTTGGCGCCGCCGCGCTTGTCGCTGCCGCGGAAGGTGGACGCCGAGGCCCAGGCGGTGCTGACGAGCTGGGTGATGGACAGACCGGAGCCCAGCAGCTTGGCCTTCAACGCGGCGATGTCCTTGTCGTCGATCAGCGGGTGGTTGGCGGCGGGGACCGGGTCTTGCCAGATCAGTTCTTCTTTGGGCACCAGCTTGCCGAGGTAGCGGCTGCGCGGGCCCATGTCGCGGTGGGTCAGCTTGAACCAAGCGCGGGCGAAGGCGTCGGCGAACTCTGCCGGATTCTTGTGGAAGTGGCGCGCGATCTTCTCGTAGGCCGGGTCGACGCGCATGGCCATGTCGGCGTCGGTCATCATGATCGGCACCCGCTTCGAGGCATCGTTCGCGGCTGGCGCCATATTGCTCGCGGTGGCCTGCTTCGGGGTCCATTGATGGGCGCCAGCCGGACTCGTGGTCAGCTCCCACTCGTTGCCGAACAGCATGTCGAAATAGCTCATGTCCCACTGGGTCGGGGTTGGCGTCCACGAGCCTTCCAGCCCGCTGCCGATCTGGTCGCCGCCCTTGCCGCTCTTGTAGGAGCTGATCCAGCCTAGGCCCTGCTGCTCGATGGGTGCGGCTTCGGGTACGGGCCCCACGTTGGAGGCAGGACCGGCGCCGTGGCACTTGCCGAAGGTGTGGCCGCCGGCGGTCAGCGCGACGGTCTCGTAGTCATTCATCGCCATGCGGGCGAAGGTCTCACGCACGTCGCGGGCCGAAGCGAGAGGGTCGGACTTGCCGCCGGGGCCTTCCGGATTAACGTAGATCAGACCCATCTGCACAGCAGCCAGCGGATTTTCAAGATCGCGGTTGCCGGTGTAGCGTTTGTCTTCGCCGAGCCAGGTTTTTTCCGAGCCCCAGTACACGGCTTCATCGGGTTCCCACACGTCGGCACGACCGCCGCCGAAGCCGAAGGTCTTGAAGCCCATCGACTCCAGCGCGACGTTGCCGGTGAGCACCATCAGATCGGCCCACGACAGCTTGCGTCCATACTTTTGTTTGATCGGCCATAGCAGGCGGCGGGCCTTGTCGAGGTTGACGTTGTCGGGCCAACTGTTGAGCGGGGCAAAGCGCTGCTGCCCGCTGCCCGCGCCACCGCGGCCATCGCCGATGCGGTAGGTGCCGGCGCCGTGCCAGGCCATGCGGATGAACAGCGGGCCGTAATGGCCGTAATCCGCCGGCCACCAGTCTTGCTAGTCGGTCATCAGCGCCTTCAGGTCCTTGACCACGGCGTCCAGATCAAGCGTCTTGAATTCCTTGGCATAGTCGAACGCCGCGTCCATCGGGTTGGACTTGTTGGAATGCTGGTGCAGGATTGCCAGGTTGAGCTGGTTGGGCCACCAGTCGAGGGACGTTGGGACGGTGGCGTTGGCTGCGGTGTGGCTGAATGGGCATAAGGTTTCGGTTGACATATTCACTCCTTTGGGGGCTGGGGAACGTTACACGGGCCAGTTGAATCGCGGCGCCTGTGGTGCAGGCGAGCCTTGTTCTGGCAGCTTGCGGGATCGCATCAACAGTGGTGGTGCGGCGTCGAGGGCCAGTTGGCCGCGGAGGTGAGTGCTTGGGACATGGTCTGAATCTCCTGGACGTTGGTTGGATCTTGCCTTGCATGGGCAAAGAGGAGGTTAGGCTTCATGCTTAGAAATTAACAATTGAATGTTCTCATTCAATTGATTGAATAAAACTTTGTGGCGTCGCATCATCCTGCCAAACCGCGAAAATTCTGCACCCGCAGCAGGCGTCGCCGTTCACGGCTTGCCTAAACCCGACTCCGACCCCCGACTTTTATCCTGACCTTCACCTCATGCCACCGCTTTCCATTGCCGACTTCGACTACGCCCTTCCCGTCGAGCTCATCGCCCAGCACCCATCGCCCGAGCGCAGCGCCAGTCGTCTGCTCGACGCCCGCGCCCCGGCTTTGGTGGACCGCGTGTTCCGCGACCTGCCCTCCCTGCTGCAGCCCGGCGACCTGCTCGTGTTCAACGACACCCAGGTCATCAAGGCGCGGCTGTTCGGCACCAAGGCCAGCGGCGGCGCGGTGGAGCTGCTGGTCGAGCGCGTGCTGGACGCAGGCGAAGTGATCGCCCACATGCGCGCCAGCAAGAAGCCTGCCGCGGGCGCGGTGCTGCAGATGCAAGGCGGCTACCACGCCACCCTGCTCGGGCGTTGGCCGGATGAAGCCGGCGCCCTGTTCCGCCTGAGATTGACTGCGCCTAAGAGTTCGCAATCGGACTCATCCCAAGCGGGTGCCGACGCCTACGCGCTGATGGAGGCGCACGGCCATGTGCCGCTGCCGCCCTACATTCACCATGCCGACGACGCGGACGACGCGCGCCGCTACCAGACCGTGTTCGCCCGCGCACCGGGGTCGGTGGCCGCCCCCACCGCCGCGCTGCATTTCGACGAAGCGCTGCTGGCTGCCCTGGACGCGCGCGGCGTGCAACGCGCCCACATCACCCTGCATGTGGGCGCCGGCACGTTCGCGCCGGTGAAGGGCGACGACATCGCCGCCCACCACATGCACAGCGAGCGCTACGCCGTGCCCGGCGCCACGCTCGAAGCCATCGGCCGCACCCGCGCGGCCGGCGGGCGGGTGCTGGCCGTGGGCACGACCACCGTGCGCACGCTGGAAACCGTGGCGCGGCGCTTGCGCGATGCGCCTGCAGCACCGGGCACCTGGCCCTCGGTGCAGGGCGAGACCGACATCTTCATCACGCCCGGCCATCGCTTCCACATGGTGGACCTGCTGATCACCAATTTCCACCTGCCCCGCTCCACCCTGCTGATGCTGGTGTCCGCATTCGCCGGCACCGAGCGCATCCACGCCGCCTACGCCCACGCCGTGGCCCAGGGCTACCGGTTTTTCAGCTATGGCGATGCGATGCTGCTGCAGTTGCAGCCGCCAGACGCCAGCAATGGTTGACGCCGCGCCGATCGCGCGCTCTGGAACGACCCTCGCTCGAACGTCCCGAAGGGCGAGTGAAGCCACGACGCAGCAAACACAAGCCGCCCGAGACAAAGCTGGCATCGCCATCCCATGACTAGGGGTTGTGCTGGCTGGCGCAGCCCTTCTATCTTCGCTAAAAATAGTTGCAAACATTGCCGATTGATTGAACTGGGGGAGGGCGAGCCGGCTTCGACTTGAAGAAGCACAGTGGCCTACGACATGCTTGCCGAGTCTCATCCATCCTTGCTGCATGGCGAGCATGCCGTTGCCGGGCGCTTGACGCAATTTGTCGGGGCCTCGGCGCAGAGCGTCGCCCTGGCCAGCGGCGTGTCGTCCTGGCTGGCGCGCAGGCAACTCTCCAGGCGCATCCTCATGCTGCACGGCGTCGGTGGGCCGAAACTGCCCGTAGCCGATTTCAAGCGGGCCATGGTCTGGCTGGCGCAAAACTTCCGCATCGTGCCGCTCGACGCCATGGTGAACGATATCGCCATCGCCAAGCCTGTCGCCCGCGACGCCGAATTGGCCATCACCTTCGATGACGGCTTGCGCAACCAGGGGCGGCTCGCCTATCCGATCCTCCAAGCCTTGGGCATCCCGGCCGCCATCTTCCTGTGTCCGGGGCTGATCGACAACAAACAATGGCAGTGGAACCATGAGGCTCGCGCACGTCTGAACCGGCTGTCGCCGGCGCAGCGCAACGAATGGGCGCGCGCGCAGCAAGCACCTTCGGCACACATCGAGGCGCTCATCGCCTGGCTGAAGCAGCAGCCGCTGCAGCCACGCCTGCGCATCGAGGCCAGCCTGCGCGACGCCACGCCAGGTTTCGCGCCCACGGCCGAGGAGCATGCGGCCTATGACCCGATGGATTGGGACGAAGTCGCCGCGCTCGACCCCAGGCTCATCACCATCGGTTCGCACACGGTCACGCACCCCATTCTGTCCACCCTGGACGAGGCGGGCATCCAGCAGGAGTTGCAAGCCAGCCGGCTCATGCTGGAGGCACGGCTGGCGCGTCCGGTCGAGCTGTTTTGCTACCCGAATGGTTCGCACGATGAACGCGTGCGCCGCATCGCCACCCAGGTCTATCGCGCCGCGGTCACCACCGAAGAGGGGCTGGTGACCGAGCCCGTCGATATCTATGCCATGCCTCGCATTCCCGTCGCCGCGCAGCTGCCCCTGCTGGCGTGGCGCATGCATCGGCCTTGGGCATGAGCAAAAGGCTGGACATGATCCAACTCAGCGTCGTCACCAACATTACTGCATTCGACAGCTTGAAACCCGCATGGCTCGCATTGCAGGAGGCATGTCTCGGCACGAGTATTTTCCTCGGCTGGGATTGGCAACGTCTTTGGTGGAAGCATTATGGACACGGCCGTGACTTGCGCATCCTTACCGCACGCCAGAACGGAAACATCGTGGGTATCTTGCCGCTTTATCTCGAAACGTACCGAAAGGCCGGCGGCCTGTTCGCAGCGCGCAAGCTTCGCCAGGTCGGTGTCGGAGGCGATACGGCCCCCGACGATCTTGGCGCTCTGTTCGCCCCAGGCTATGAAAACGAGACTTCAGCCGCAATGGCTGAGCATTTATCCAAGGTACTCACTGACTGGGACATCCTCGACTGGACCGACCTACCTCCTCAAAGCCCATTAGTGCCGGCTTTGCAGCAGCATTTTTCGCAGAGCGATATCCGCGCAACCTGCGAGGTTACGGCCCCGATCACTTTCGGCGTATTGCCTGACAGCTGGGAAAGTTACCGGCGCAGTCTCAGTCGAAACCGCAGGGAAACCATGGGGCGCAAACGCCGCAAATTTGAGAGCCAACCCGACGCGCAAGTCATAACAGTCAACACGCTCGACGAGCTCGATGGGGCGTTTGATCGTTTGGCCGAATTGCACCGTTTGCGCTGGACTGGTCGCACGGAGCAGCCTGGGTTCAGTTCCCCCGAGTATCGGGGTTTCCACCGCGACGTGATGCGCGCCCTTTTACCCCAAGGAAGGCTTCGTCTCATGAAGTTGAACATGGGCGGATGCACGATTGCGATGCTGTATTGCATGCGCCATCGCGACACCTTTTGCTTTTTCCAAAGCGGTTTCGATCCGGCCTACGCCGAGTACAGCCCAGGTGACGTCCTGCTTGGCTATGCGGTCGAGCACGCGATCGCGGAGGGTTGTCATGTGTTCGACATGCTCAAGGGCGAGCATGATTACAAGCGTCACTTTTTCCAGCAAGACCGCCGGAACGTCGAACTGCGAGCGTTTCGCCCAGGATTGATCGACCTAGCCTACCGGCTCAAGGACGCGTGGAGCGCGCGAGCATCGCGACGGCCTGAATTGGGTGAGTCAAAACCTAGTCCGGCGCGCGGCGAGGCTTCAAGCGCAACAGCCGAGCAACGTCGGTAGCGTCGCAACATGTCGTGCAAGCCACGCGTGCAGCAGACGTTCTGGCGAGCGTCGCCATTCCAGCGTACAACGCCCAAGCCATGCTCGACGAAACGCTGGAAAGCGTGCTGACGCAAACCCATCCCCAACTCGACATCATCGTGGTTGATGGCTGCTCGACCGACGGCACCTGGGCCTTGCTTCAACGCTACGGAGCTCGGATACGCGCGATTCGCCAGGACAACGCCGGGATCGGCGCGGCGCGAAATACCAGCATCCAGGCGGCCCGTGACGATTTCATCGTCCTGCTCGACGCCGACGACCTGTGCGAGCCTGATCGCATCGAAAGCCAACTCGCCTACCTGCGCGCACATCCCGACATCCTGCTGTGCAGCAGTGACTTCAGCAGTTTCGATGCACGAGGTTTGTTGCAAGAATCCGCTATTGGCAGCTACTACCACCGCTGCAGCCCGGCGCTGGGCGGCGTACGTGCGCGTTATCCCCGCGCGGCAGCCTTCGAGCTTGCCGAGGCAATCCAGCGTGGCCACATGCCTACACATAGCGACGTCTACAGCGGCAATGTGTACGAACAACTCGCTCAAGGCAACTTCATCCATCCTCCCATGGTGATGTTCCGACGCCATGCACTGACATTGGCCGGGGGTTCCGATGCCGCAGTGCGCATCGCCTGCGAATGGGAGTGGTTCGTGCGTGTGGCGCGTGCCGGAGCCGTCGCCTATCTGGATTTGCCTCTGCTGCGCTATCGCCGCTCGGTCAGCCAGATTTCGTCGAGCGTGGCCATGAGTCTCGATTCGCTGCGCGTCACGCATAAGATTCATGAACCCGATTCGACATTGCGTACCCGCTATCCCGCCACTGTAAGCCGGCAACTCGGTGGGCCGCATCGACTACAAGCTGCCTACGCCCTGTCCGAAACCGAACCTTGGCAGGCGCTCAAACTTGTTGTCGCCAGCGTGTTCGCCTATCGAGTGCTGCGGATGCTGACCTTTCGCATGTTTGTGAAAATCATCATGCCCACCAGCGGCCCGTCGAGCTTGCGTGGCCTGCGCAAACGCCTACCAGCGAACTCCTGAGCGCCTTTTAAGGAATTGAAGGGCTGAACCGCATCATTTGCGCACAGCCGCCGAGGCGATGCACTTGGACAAGACTTCGTGCTCCGTCGTCCAGGTTCGCACCGTCTGAAACAATGCGCCCATGCTGCAATTCACCGTCCATCACACCGCAGGCCAGGCGCGCCGCGGCACCCTCACGCTCAACCATGGGGTCATCGACACCCCGCAATTCATGCCCGTGGGCACGTATGGCA
Organism: Thiomonas sp.; assembly: GCF_054608695.1. Lineage (NCBI taxonomy): Bacteria > Pseudomonadati > Pseudomonadota > Betaproteobacteria > Burkholderiales > Thiomonas > Thiomonas sp. The sequence goes on along the minus strand of NZ_JBTRXV010000074.1, from coordinate 3,752 downwards.
CGGTCAAGGGCATCACGCCCGACGGGTTGAAGGCCGCGGGCGCGCAGATCATTCTCGGCAACACCTTCCACCTGTGGCTGCGGCCGGGGCTGGAGGTGGTCCAGCAATTCGGCGGGCTGCACCGCTTCATCGGCTGGGACGCGCCCATCCTCACCGACAGCGGCGGCTTCCAGGTGTGGAGCCTGGGGGCCATGCGCAAAATCAGCGAGGAGGGCGTGCGCTTCGCCTCGCCGACGAATGGCGACAAGCTCTTCCTCACGCCGGAAGTGAGCATGCAGATTCAGGCCGTGCTCCATTCCGACATCGTCATGCAGTTCGACGAATGCACGCCTTACGACGTCGAGCGCGCCGGGCAGACGCACATCACCACCGAGGCCGAGGCGCGCGCATCGATGGAACTGTCGCTGCGCTGGGCGGCGCGCTGCAAGGCCGAGTTCACGCGGCTGGAGAATCCCAACGCGCTGTTCGGCATCGTGCAGGGCGGCATGTTCGAGCCGCTGCGCGAGGCCTCGCTGGAAGGCCTGGCCGCGCTCGACCTGCCCGGCTACGCCATCGGCGGCTTGAGCGTGGGCGAGCCGAAAGACGACATGCTGCGCCTGCTGCGCCACACCGCGCCGCGCCTGCCCGCGCACAAGCCGCGCTACCTCATGGGCGTGGGCACGCCGGAAGATCTGGTCGACGGGGTGAGCGCGGGCATCGACCTGTTCGACTGCGTCATGCCCACGCGCAATGCGCGCAACGGCCACCTGTTCACCCGCTTCGGTGATCTGCGCATTCGCAACGCGCGGTTCAAGCTCGACGAGAAGCCGATCGACCCCACCTGCGGCTGCCCCACCTGCCGCCAGTTCTCACGCGCCTATTTGCACCACCTCGACCGCTGCGGCGAAATGTTGTTCGGCATGCTCGCCACCGCGCACAACCTGCACTACTACCTGCAACTCATGCGCGAGATGCGGCAGGCGTTGGACGCGGGGACGTTCGAGGCCTGCGTGGCACGCTTTCGCGCCGAGCGCGCGCGGGGGGTGGAATGAACCCAGGGTTCCCATCAGGCGGCCCTGCGGCTCACGCGCGCCCCAACCGGACATCTGGGCTGACTGTCGAACTGCGGGTGTTGCCCTGAGCTTTTCGCTCCCTCCCCACTTGTGGGAGGGTTGGGGTGGGGATGCGTTTGGCCGCGGCCCTCCCCCTCCCGGCCTCCCCCACGGCGTGGGGGAGGAGCAAGGTGCGGCTCACGCCGGCAACGGCCGCCGCCGCCGCAGCCACGCGACGAAACGCCGTCCGTACAGCGGCTGGCGCCACAGCAGAAAGGCGGTGGCCAGCGCGTTGAGCAGGGCCACGCTCAGCAGCAGCACGGGCACGCTCACACCGGCCACCAGCAGCGCGGCGCAATAGCCGGAGCAGACGACCATGTACAGCGCATTGATGATGTTGTTCGCGGCAATCACGCGTGAGCGGTGGGTCACGGGCGTGTGCTGCTGGATGAGGGCGTACAGCGGCACGCTGTAAATGCCGGCGCTGGTCGAGAGCAGGAACAGGTCGGCCATCACGCGCCAATGCGCGGGGTCGCGCACGAAGGCAGCCACGCCTTGCAGCGCCGCTTCGTGCGGCAGGTTCAGCGTGGCGAAATACATGTCGACGCCGAAGGCCGTCATGCCGATGGCGCCCAGCGGCACCAGGCCGATTTCCACCCGCCCGCGCGCCAGCCATTCGCACGCCACAGAACCCAGCGCGATGCCGATGGAAAACACCGCCAGCAGCAGCGAAGCCACCGCCTCGTCGCCGTTCAGCACATGACGGGCGAACACCGGGAACTGGGTGAGAAAGGCCACGCCGTAGAACCACATCCACGAAATGGCGAGCAGCGCCTGCAGCACCGTGCGGTCGCTTGCTGCCAGCTTGAGGTTGCGTGCGGTCTCGGTGAAGGGGTTCCAGTTGATGCGCAATTGCGGGTCCACCGGGGCCGTGGCGGGAATGAAGCGGGCGGCCGCCCAGCCCAACAGCGCCACCGCGACGCAGGCCAGCCCGGCCAGCAGCGGGCCCTGCGGGAAAGCCATGAGCAGGCCGCCGGCCAGGTTGCCGAGCAGGATGGCGACGAAGGTGCCCATCTCCGTCATGCCGTTGCCGCCGGTGAGCTCCGCCGTGTTCAGGTGCTGCGGCAGATAGGCGTATTTGGCCGGGCCGAAGATGGTGGAGTGCAGCCCCATGCCGAAGGCGCAGACCAGCAGCGCCGACACGTTGCCGGCGACGAAACCCCACAGCGCCAGCAGCATGATGGCGATCTCGAGCGTCTTGACCTTGCGCATCAGCCCCGCCTTGTCGAACTTGTCGGCCAGTTGTCCGCTGGTGGCGGAGAACAGCACGAAGGGCAGGATGTAGAGCGCGGCGATGAGGTTCACCATCAGCCCGGCCGAGAGCGTGGAGGCGCTCTCGACGCGGTAAGTGACCATCACCGTGAAGGCGAACTTGAACAGGTTGTCGTTGCCCGCGCCGCCGAACTGGGTCCAGAAAAACGGGGCGAAACGACGTTGCCGAAGCAGGGCGAACTGGTTGGGGCGTGCGGTGTCGGGCATGGCGAGCGGGGATCCGGCAAAAGTGCTTGCGCATGATGGCACAAGACCGGGGCCGCACCCGCCGCACGCCTGCCGCGCCGCGTTCCCTCGGGCAGGACAATCCCGTCCGGGCGGAGCCGGGCGAGCCCCTGGTCCCCATGATGACCAAGGGGACCAAGAACCGGGTGCTTTTCAGTGCGCCACCAGGGCTGTCAATGGCCACACATAGGCCTGCCCCATGACCAGCAAACCCACCGGCGCGGCCAGCGCCAGACTGTGAAAGAACACATAGCGCAGGATCTCGCCCTCATGCCCGAACCAGCCGGAGGCCGTGAGCCAGTTCAAGCGATACACGGCGGGCTCCTTCACCGGCTTGGCCACCACGGGCGGCACTTTCTCGATCTGGTTGTGAATCGCATCGAACTTGAAGTTGGGCACGAAAACCGGGCTGTCGGCGCGCTTGGGCTTGCCCTTGTCATCCAGGACCTGCTGGCCCTACTGGCCCTGCTGGTTCTGCACGATGCGCGTGTCCACCGCATTCTTGAACTGCGGCAGGCCCCAGATGAAGACGAACACGGTGAGGATGACCCACGGCATCCACGCGCGGCGCAGGGTGGCGCCGTCATGCCGTGTGGGCAAGCTGGCTGGCGCTTGGGGCGTGCCGGATTCGCGCCGCCCCAGGCGGGTGGAGGTCCAGATCTCTTGACGGCGACCGAGTCCTGCAGAATCTGGAACGCTCCGTTGTGGGTCGTGAGGCGGTAGCGGAAGATGATGTTGAGCACGATCCAGCCGATGGGCAACGGGCCGTTGGCCGCGCCGAACAGGGCGGCCTCGCCGGCCATGATGGCCGGCATGCCGAAGGCGAACACGGCAATGAGCAGCGCACTGGCCAGCGCCAAGAGCGCCGCCCAATGCGCCTTGATGTGGAAAAACGCCAATGAAGCCAGCATGACCACCACCGGGACGGCGGCGACCAGGGCCGACGCTCCCAGGGCGCCAAGCGCCAGATAATTTTGTTGCCAGACCATGCGAGTCTCCGGGTATCTGAAAGTCGAGCGCCCATCGTTGCGGGCGCAAATCAATGACAAACGGATGCACATTGAATCGATTGTTTGCATGCGCGGCATGAGGGTTAATCCGAGTGAAGCAACACGGCGTGTGACCGATGCAGCCGATCGGCATGCGCCAAAAGTGCCGGCGCGA